>JAFZYD010000075.1 GCA_017616475.1 Bacteroidales bacterium | reverse complement strand
TGGCTCGCCGCTGGGATGCCGGGCTTGTCGCCCTTAGGGCTCGCCGCTGCGCCGCCGGACTCTCCGGCCGCCGCAACCGCCTGTGCGCAAAGCACGGCGCACTGCGCCAGCAAATAATCCTCCACCTCCGGCAACTGCACATTCACAATCATTCCACGGTGCAAATAATCCTGCACGTAACCAATAAACTCGCTCTTTCGGGCCGCGAACTCAGGGTCCGTACAGACCGAATCGAAATACGCATCCACCGCCGCAATCTGGGCCGCGGCGCTGCGCCGCCTCACAATCATCTCGCGGGCCGCCTCGCGCAGCAACTGCTCCAAAGCCTTCTCCGGCCGCACCACTGCAATGACTCCCGGGGTGCACTGCTCCACAATCTGGCCCACGCTTGCGGGCCTCAGTACGAACGACTTAACTATCATAAGCGCAAATTTTTACTAAGGTACAAAAATTTGCAATTTGTACGCATTTGTCTCGCGCAATTCAAAGCCCAGCGAGCGGTACAACGCGTTCGCCGCCACCCGGTGCGGGCGGGACGTCAGCTGGATGTCTATGGGGGCTTCTGCGCGCGCCCGTGCGATGAGCGTCTCCATCAAGGCTCGCCCCACGTGCCGCCCGCGCACTTTGCCGGACACCACCACGTCCTCCACCACCCCTTTGCGCCCCAGCAGCGTCTGGTAAACGGTTAGCGTCGCGCAGCCCACGATGGACTCATCATCGTCCAGAGCCACAAACAAATGAGTGTCAGGCGCCTGGGCCGCCACGCGAAACTGCTCCGGCCGCGCCTGCACCTCCCCGTCCAACTCCGCCATAAGCCCCATCAACTCCTCCTCCTGCCCCGGCGTCAAACAATTCAACTCAACATACTTCATACGAATTGCATTTATGTGTACAAATATACTAAAACAAAAAAGCTTTTCCCGCGGGGGAAAAGCTTTTGTTGCGACACGCTACGGAATGGACTAGTGAAGCATTACCGGCAGCATTGTGGTGTACCTTGAGGGGATTGCGCCTGCGCAGCTCCAGCCGTTCCAAAGCATAAACGCCACATATACAGTGCCTTCCGAAAGCAGTTCGTGTGCGCTCCTGGGGAAAGCCATAGACCAATAGATATTGTCCCCGTCTTTGTCCACAACGGTCTCTATGCTGGAGCCGTTGAATGTCATAGAGAGCGAAGAGGCCGTGATGTTGCCCTTGTGCTCCTCCCTGTAAACAACGGTTCCGCCAGTATTCCAATAATGACTGCTGTTGGAGATGGCATAATTATCGCCGCCATCGCCGTCAGAAAGATAAATATCCAGGAAGTCGCCAGTAAAGGCATCTACGGTGCTGGCAACCCTGCAATACATAAAGAACTCGTCGGAAGTGACCTTGAGTTCGGTGAGGGCCTTCTTGGAGTTGGAAGGGTCCAGAGTGCTTGTCTCCACATCTTCAGACGCCCAGTCAACAAACTGCAAACTGCTCAGAACCAGCGGAGTGAGCGGCTTAACGTGAGCCCTTTCCACAGCGCCGATGCTCTTCATACTCTTGTCGGACACCAGAGTGGTCGCTTCGTTGGCGGCATCAAAGCCGGTCACGGCCAGGGTGTTGGTTCCCCACCACTCCGAACCGGAAGCGTAAGGGATATATATCGAGGCTTCGTTGTCCACCACGGCCACTTTGCGCACGAAATTCTTCTCTGCGTCGGTCGATGCGGTCTTGGGGTTCCATCTCCAATAGCCGCTGTCGGTAAATACACCGAAGACGCCGGAGAGTTTGAGGCTGGGGTGCGAAACAGCTATTTCGATGGCCTCGAATTTATCCGGGATATTGGTGATGGTCAGTTTGCTGGCGCCGCAGCAGTGCTTGAAAGCATACGAATCGCCCTCGCCCTTGTCGCCAATCATAGGGATGTCGGCGGACGGGTGGCCGGTCATATCTTTGGTCTCCGGTATACTATACTGGTATTCCTTGAGATTATGGTTGTCGTCGGCCGGGAAAAAGGCGCGGGAACCGAGATTCACGCCGTCGGGAAGCGAACCGGTAAAGGTTGTCTCCGCTGCGGTGGATGTAGCCGTGAACGTGTAGGCATTGCCATCCGAGCAGTAGACTGATATCTGGTCGCCGGCGGTCCAGGAGAAGGTCGTGCCTTCAGCATAGGAAGTCTTGGTGACAGGCTCGTCAATTTTGGCCGTGATGGTCACGGTTCTCATTGCCGGGCCGGCGTTGTCGTCTTGCTTGGCCGCGGGCTGCTTGGTGCAGGAAGTCATCAGAATGGCGCAGAATGCTGCGAGAATCAAAATAAATTTCTTCATAATTCTGTCCTCCATTTTTACCAAGGGTTGTATTCACTGTCCTGGGAGACATTCTCTCCGGACGATGTTATGCCGGCAGCCGAATCGGCAAGGATGTTTTCGTTTGTGTACACCAAAACCGGCTTTGTTCTGGGCACTATGTACTTGGCTTTCATACTGTGTGGTGTTTATATTTTTACAAATTTAAGCATTAACCGGCTGGTTTTCAATGGGTGGAGTGCAAAAAACGTTTCGAAGCATTTCGGTTCCCCCACCCCGTCTTGCACGATGGGAAGAGACGGGCCGGCCCCGGCAGGGGTCGGCCCGTATGGCGACAACTCGTTTGCGACAGCTCGCGGGACGAGTTACAGTATTGCAGATTTGATGGTGTCGACGATGTAGCGGGCGTCGTCGTCGGTGACGTACGGACCCGTGGGAAGACACATTCCGACACGGAAGATGGCTTCGGAGACTCCGTTGAGATAGGCGGGGGCGTCGGCGTAGAAAGGTTGCAGGTGCATAGGCTTCCACACGGGACGAGCCTCTATTCCGGCAGCGTCCAACACCGCCCTAAGCGCCTCCACGTTTGCATTGGGACGGCAGCCGGCAGCTCCGCCATCGGCAGCAGCCGCGCCGGCGTACGCCCTCTCCTGCCCCTTTATCTTCAAGGCCGGATCCAGCGTGATAGTAGTAAGCCAGTAGTTGGAATCGTAGTCGCCGACAGGCTGTCCGACCCCGTCAGCACCAGGCTGAGAACCCTCCGCACCAGCATCAGTCATCCCGCCCGGCTGGCGGTGAATCTCTATGCCGGGCACGCCGGCCAGCAACTCCTCGTAGAGCCGCTGGAGATGCTTGTGATGGGCTATATTCGACTCGAGCACGTGCATCTGGCCACGGCCGATACCCGCGCAAATATTGGACATACGATAGTTGTACCCCATATCCACGTGCTGATAATACGGCAGCGACTCGCGAGCCTGCGTGGCATACCACAGCGCCTTGGCCTTGGCCTCGGCCGACGGACAAATGAGCGCGCCGCCGCCCGACGTCGTGATAATCTTGTTACCGTTGAAACTCAGCACGCCGTACCGCCCGAAAGTACCCATTGCGCGCCCTTTCCAGCGCGACCCGAGACTCTCGGCCGTGTCCTCCACCACCGGAATCTCGTACCTGCGGGCGATGTCCAGAATCCTGTCGACCTTATACGGCATTCCGTACAGAGTGACCGGGACGATGGCCTTGGGACGCTTCCCGGTAATGGCGATGCGGTCCTGAATGGCCTCCTCCAGCAGGTCGGGGTCCATATTCCAAGTGTCGGGCTCAGAATCCACGAACACAGGCGTCGCCCCGAGATACTTTACGGGATGTGCCGACGCGCAGAAGGTGAAGCTCTGGACGATTACCTCATCCCCAGGGCCGACGCCCGCCAGCAACAGCGCCAAATGCACCGCCGCCGTACCGCTCGACACCGCCAGCACCTCGGGCTCGCCGCCCAGGAACCGCTTCAAATCATCTTCAAAACCGTTCACATTCGCCCCCAGCGGAGCCACCCAATTGGTATCGAACGCCTCCTGGATATATTTCTGTCCCCACCCCTCCTCGCTCATCTTGGCCAGGCACAGATGGATTCTCTTTCGCATCGACATTTCGGAAATAATCAAAAATCTTACAAATATAATAAAATCTGCGGAATACGGACGTCGCCCCCTTATATTCTCATCGACGCCCCCGGTCGGCGGGGCTAGCCGTAGTACTCCTTGTACCAGCGGGCGAAGCGGCGGAGGCCTTCGCGCAGGGGGATGCGGGGGGTGAAGCCGAAGTCGCGCTCGAGGGCGGTGGCGTCCGCGTAGGTGGTGGGGACGTCGCCGGGCTGCATCGGCACGAGCTGTTTGTGAGCGTCAAAGTCGTAGTCGGCAGGGAGGACGCCGGCTGCAACCAGCTCTTCCTGAAGTATTTGAACGAAGTCCAGGAGGTTCTCCGGCTGGCCGCCGCCAATATTGTATATGGCGTACGGGGGGATGGGCAGGCCATCGTCCCCCTTGCAGCGGGCAGGCGCCCCGTTCATAACGCGGA
>JAFZYD010000074.1 GCA_017616475.1 Bacteroidales bacterium | reverse complement strand
ATTTCTTTGGCCCCGACGCCAAGAGCGTGCGCCTGGATCCCGTGCTTTATCCCGATGCAGAGACAATTGCCCGCAGCACAATGGAACACGACTGGGGCGAGCATACTGCAGACCTGGTTAGTATGTGGAGCGGCGTAAAGGGCAACACAATGAATTGGACCACCATAATAATTCTGGCGATTGCAGCAATTGCAATAATTGCGCTTATTGTTGCACGTATGAGAAAAGCTGCGTCGCGTCGCAGTCCTAAAAGATATAACGGCAAGCACGCCATAAAACGTCGTTAACACAATTTATATTATGTAAAATAGAGGATTTGAGGACACCCCTTTTATGGAAGACGACCTTAATTTGAGCCTCTCTCCGCTTGCCGAGCGTATGCGCCCCGCAACCCTGGACGATTTTGTCGGACAGGAACATTTGCTGGGTCAAGGCGCCGTGCTGCGCAAAATGATTGAGAGCGGCATTATGTCGTCCTTCATTCTTTGGGGCCCGCCCGGGTGCGGCAAGACCACTCTCGCGCGGATTATCGCAAATACTCTGCAGCGCGACTTTTACACGCTCAGCGCTGTCACCAGCGGCGTCAAGGATGTCCGTGAGGTAATTGCCAAGGCCAGCAGCAGCCGTATGTTCAATGTGCACGGCGCTCCCATCCTCTTTATAGACGAGATTCACCGGTTCAACAAATCGCAGCAGGACGCGCTGCTGGGCGCCGTGGAAAGCGGCACCGTGGTGCTTATAGGCGCCACTACGGAGAATCCGTCGTTCGAGGTAATAAGCCCGCTTCTTTCCCGTTGTCGTGTCTATGTTTTTAAGTCGTTGGAAGTCAAGGATTTAGAGCGGCTTTTGGAGCGCGCCCTGCATCAGGATGAAGAGCTTAAACGCCTCAAAATCAACGTTATAGAGAAAGAAGCGCTGTTCCGCTTCAGTGGCGGCGACGGCCGTAAAATGCTGAATATCTTGGAGTTGGTTTGTATGAACCAGGTCTCAGCTCCGGAGGTCATAATTGATAACAAAACCGTTACAGATAT
Organism: Bacteroidales bacterium; assembly: GCA_017616475.1. Classification (GTDB taxonomy): domain Bacteria; phylum Bacteroidota; class Bacteroidia; order Bacteroidales; family UBA932; genus Equibacterium. The sequence continues at coordinate 6,374 of JAFZYD010000074.1, read as the reverse complement.
TCTGCAAGAGAACATTGCGCTGTACGACAAGAACGGCGAGCAGCACTACGACATTATCTCCGCTTTCATAAAGAGTATGCGCGGCAGCGACCCTAACGGCGCGATTTACTGGATGGCCCGGATGCTGGCCGGCGGCGAAGATCCCCTTTTCATTGCCCGCCGTATGCTCATTCTGGCCAGCGAAGATGTCGGCCTTGCCAACCCCAACGCTGCGCTGCTGGCGCAGAGCTGCTTTGACGCGGTGCATCAGGTTGGTATGCCGGAGGCGCGCATAATCCTCGCGGAGACCTGCATCTATCTGGCCACCAGCCCCAAGAGCAACAGTGCCTATATGGCCATCGACACCGCTCTGGCGGCCGTGGAGAAGGGCACTCCCCTGCCCGTTCCGCTACACCTGCGCAACGCCCCTACTTCGCTTATGAAGGAGTTGGGCTATGCGAAAGATTATAAATATGCCCACGATTTTGACGGTAACTTTGTAGACCAGGAGTTTCTGCCGGATGAGATTTCCGGCACTCGCTTCTATGAGCCCGGCGAAAACCGCCACGAGGAGGCCATCCGCGACCGGATGCACAAACTCTGGGGCGATAAATATAAGTATTGATTATGGCACGCAAGCGCAAAGAGAAACCGCTGTTGGAAAATGTCCGCATCGAGGGCGTGGCCGCCGAGGGCAATTGTTTTGCCCACGTGGACGGCAAGGTGATTTTCGTGCCGCAGACAGTGCCCGGCGACGTGGTGGATGTTCAGGTGCGCAAGGCGCGCAAGGGCTATATGGAGGGTTATGTTACGCGTCTGGTCTCCCCTTCGCCCGACCGGTTGCAGCCCGTGTGCAAGCATTACGGTGCCTGCGGCGGGTGCAAATGGCAGATTCTCCCTTATGAAATGCAGCTTGCCGCCAAGCAGCAGCAGGTGGTAGATCAGCTCACCCGCATAGGCCATCTTGCGGTGCCGCCCGTTTCCCCCATCCTGGGCAGCGAAAAGCAATACTTCTACCGCAACAAACTGGAATATACCTTCTCCTCCCGCCGCTGGATTTTGGCGGACGAAGATCCCGAGGGGCTGTCGGACAGCGACCGCTGCGGCCTCGGCTTCCACGTTGCCGGAATGTTCGACAAGGTTCTGGACATTTCCTGGTGCCACCTGCAGGACGAACCCTCAAACGCCATCCGCAACTTTATTAAAAGTAATGCTTTAGATAAGGGGCTGCATTTTTATGATTTAAGGGAGCAGACAGGTTTGATGCGTACGCTGCTGGTGCGCACCGCCTCCACCGGAGAGATAATGCTTACGGTGGTGTTCGGGCCGGACGGGGCACTTTCGCTGGAAGGCGGTCCCGAGGCAGCCGACGGGCGGCTGGCCCCCCACTCTCCTGCGGCCGACTTGTTAACCGCCATAGCTGACGAATTTCCTCAAATCACATCGCTTAACTATGTGATTAACAATAAAAAGAACGATACAATAAACGACCTTGACGTGTTTGTTTGGAGCGGTCGGGACTGCATCTACGAACAGATGGAGTCGCTGCGCTTCAAGATAGGTCCCAAATCTTTCTATCAGACAAACAGCACCCAGGCTTACCGGCTGTATTCAGTTGTCCGTAGCTTTGCGTTAGATAAAGATGGTTTAGCAGCTGATGCCAAGTATGTTAGAGTTCCCGATAAACCTGTAATCTACGACCTTTACACCGGTACCGGCACCATCGCCTTGTTCCTCTCTTCACTGGCTTCCAGGGTGGTCGGAATCGAGTATGTGCCCGAGGCTATAGAAGATGCCAAGACCAATGCCTCTTTGAACAAAATTGACAATACAGTGTTCTATGCCGGCGATATGAAGGATGTGTTAAATTCTTCTTTCATAGAGTCTAACGGCACCCCATCTGTAGTTGTGCTTGACCCTCCGCGCGCCGGTATTCACCCCTCTGTGGCAGAGGTTCTGCTGGCATCTGCCCCTGCCAGAATTATATATGTCAGCTGCAATCCGGCCTCTCAGGCGCGTGATCTGGCCTTATTTGCAGACTATTACGATATTCTTGCGGTCCAGCCGGTGGATATGTTCCCGCAGACCCATCACGTAGAAAATGTGGCCTATCTAGCCAGAAAAGCCACTTCTTAACCCCAAACGTGTATGTTACAAGACCTGAATAACAATACAATATGTGCGCAGGCGACCGCATCCGGTCAAGGCGCCATAGCTCTGATTCGAGTAAGCGGCCCTTCTGCCGTCGATATAGTTTCCAAGGTATTCCTCCCCCGTCGTGACCGTAAATTGGCCGAAATGAAGGGTTATACTATGTGCTACGGCAATCTTATGAAGGATGTCGGCGGCGTGCTGGACGATGCTGTGGTGGCAGTTTATCGCACCCCGGAGTCATATACGGGCGAAGATATGGTCGAAATCTCTTGCCACGCATCTACCTATATAGTTTCCGAGGTGCTGCGGCGCCTTGTAGACTGCGGTTGCCGGTATGCCGAGCCGGGCGAATTTACCCGTCGTGCATTCCTTAACGGTAAAATGGACCTTGCTCAGGCAGAGGCCGTTGCAGATGTTATTTCAAGTCAAACTGAAGCATCACACAAGATAGCGATGCGCCAGCTAAAGGGCGGTTTTTCAAAAGAACTGGCCGATATGCGGGAGCGCCTGCTCAAGATTGTCTCGCTTTTGGAACTCGAGCTCGACTTCAGCGAGGAGGACGTGCAGTTTGCAGACCGTTCCGAACTCAAAGGGTTGCTGGGCGAGGCATCGTCCCACATCTCTGAACTTATTTCTAGTTTCAAATTAGGTAATGCCATTAAAAACGGTGTGCCAGTGGCTATTGTCGGTGCAACGAATACCGGGAAAAGCACATTGCTGAACGCCCTGCTTGGCGAAGACCGCGCAATTGTTTCGTCTATTGCAGGCACTACCCGGGACACTATAGAAGACACTATGAACGTGGGCGGAGTGCTGTTCCGCTTTATAGACACCGCAGGCATCCGCAGAACCTTGGAGACCGTGGAAATGGCCGGCATAGAGCGCACTTACTACAAAATAAAGCAGGCGGCGGTGGTGCTCCTGGTGCTGGATTACACCCGCCAGGAAGATTTCGAAACCTCAATCAATAATTTAACCACTAATTTAAGTGGCAGTGATCAACAAGTTATAATTCTTGTAAATAAAATTGACGAGAAACCTGTTGTCTCCACTACTCTCTTCGAAGGTGGCGCCGTTGCAGAACCGGCCGCGCCCGAAGAGGACATAAACAAGGTTTGCAGTTCCGCCTCCGCCCTGGCTGCCGCGGCCGGCTTCACTCCGCTCGCAATACTCCCCATCTCCGCCAAAAAGAAAATAGGTCTCGACGAACTTCGCACCATCCTGACAACCTCCCAAAGCACGGTCAAGGCGGGCAGCGAATCCACCCTTGTCACCAACCTGCGCCACTACAGCGCCCTCAAAGACGCATATGAAGCCCTGCTTCGCGCCGACATCGCAATAGACGAACACCGCCCCGGCGACCTCATTGCCCAGGACATCCGCGAAGCCCTCTACTCCATCGGCACCATAGTTGGCGAAGTCACCACCGACGAAGTACTGGGCAATATTTTCCGTAATTTCTGCATCGGAAAATAAGAAACGAAAAGATACGGAAAGGCACGAACAGAAATGGAAAGCAAAATCCCTTGTAACTACTTGTATATCAGTATAGTTTTTGCGCGATAGGCTCAAATCACCTATCCGCTGCTTTTCGATAGAGTTCGACTTCGGGGACAAAATCTTTTGGTTTTGTCCCCCGTTTTTCTTATTTTTGTATCGTTAACAATAGAACAAATTATGGCATCATTAACATTCACCCTATCCACGGTCCCGAACAAGGAAACCAACAAGGTTGAGATCCTTGCCCGCTACCGCAACACGCGCAAGGTCGCGCAACGTGCTCACACGCGAATCTTCATCCTTCCCGACTATTGGGATGGTGAAAACGTCGTCGTCAACAAGCGCAAGGACACGAAGGAAGTTCAGGATCACAAGTCCGCCGAAGCAAAGTTCAGCGCCCTCAAGACCCACATCACCGAGAAGGGCAACAACACCCTCCCGGACGACATGGGCCCCGACTGGCTGCAGGACACCATCGACCGATTCCTCTTCCCCGAGAACTACGCCAAGCCCGACAAGGGAGAACTCTGCTTCCAGGACAAGACTGAGGAATACCTCAAGTACAAGAAGGTCTCTGCCGAGCGAATCCACACCTACAGCGCAGTCTTCCGCATCATCAAGCGCTTCGAGCTGTACACCGGCAAGGAGATCATCCTTGACAAGGCTACCGCCAACACCCTGCTGGCCATCGAAGACTTCTTCCGCACTGAACACACGTTGTTTGAGCCGGTTCAATTGAAGTATCGCACCGGCCTCAAGCCCGTCAAGAAGTACAAGTATGCCTGGGATCACACCGAGCACGAACGCGCACCCCGCGAGCGCAGCGACAACGCCATAGTCGGCTACATGAGCGCCGTCCGTGCCTATTGGCGCTGGTGCATCGACATGGGTTACACCAACAACGATCCCTTCCGCAAATACTCCGTAGGCTCCCAGAAGTACGGCACCCCCTACTACCTCACCACCGAGGAACGCGACCTCCTGTACAAGACCGACATGGGCAAGGACAAAGACCTCGCCCAGGCCCGCGACATCTTCATCTTCCAGTGCTACATCGGCTGCCGCATCAGCGACCTCTTCGCCCTCACGGAGAACAACATCGTCACCACCGACAACGGCATCTCCGTCCAGTACGTGCCCTCCAAGACTAAAGAGGAACGCCCGCGCGTAGTCAAGGTCTACCTCGCACCCACGGCCATCGAGATCCTGGAGCGCTACAGAAGCAACAAGAAAGGCCCCATCTTCCCCTTCTACGCCACCGGCAAACTCAACGGCCTCATCCGTGAAGCCCTGAAGAAAGCCGGCATCAACCGTGTCGTGACCATCGTCAACCCGAGGACCAAGCAGTCCGAGCAACACCCCATCAGCGACATCGCCAGTTCCCACATGGCCCGCCGTACCTTCATCGGCAACCTCTATAAGAAGGTGAAAGACCCCAACCTCGTCGGCAAGCTCTCCGGCCACTGCGAAGGCTCGAAGGCATTCGCCCGCTACCGCGACATCGACGACGACATGATCAAGGAGATGACCTCCCTGCTTGATTAGTTGATAACTTTCAGTAAAAGAGCACCGGAAATTGCGCGATTTCAAGTAAATTTGCAGCTATGCATCCGCTGTTGAACACATTGAAGAATCTCTCGGAAACGGCAAGCAACGTCTTGCCGTTCCTTGAGAAATACGACTATCGCAAGGAGGCCAAGGCCGAGGATGACCGCTACATCCCGATGGACATGCTACCCAAGACACTCCAGGATATAGTCGAAAGCCTTCTTGTGTACTGCACTCCCCTTATCACCCGCGATGACAACCTCCCCCAGGACGAGCTTCTCAACAAGAAGAACATGCAGATCTTCATCGAGAACCTCAATATCACCGGAGACAGCCAGCTTACGCATCAGCTTCAATTCATCGAGCTGGAGCCCATCCACGATGTGGCCTGCTATCTGGACGAACTCGGACTGAACAAGCAAGCCCGTCTCATCGGCAACGTCTATGAATTCGCCGGCAAACTGCGCTCCTCAAGCCGCGCCAACTGCTTCGGTGCCGTCGACCGCAACCAGCCGCCGGTCCAGATCCATTTCACCGTCCCTCCGGAAGAGCTCACGGAGCAGGAACGGCTGGAGGCCCAGCGCTACACGGAATTCTGCGGCATATTCAAGGTCGGCGTGCCCAACACCGCCCAGAGGCGTGCCCTCTACGACGAATTCAAGGCCATCCTTGCCTGCGGCGAAAAGAATAAGCCCCACCTCGTCATAGCCGCTGCCATCTGTCTTATGATGAACAAGCGGTCCTACGGGAAGCCGCTCGCGGGTACATACAACCACATCCGCTCCACCGTCTTCACATCGCTCGGTCTTCCTGCCGACACGGCCAAGAACTATGTCCAGGGATCGACCAGGCCCGGCGTCACCCCATCTCTCGTCAAGCACACGGATCAGGCGACGTTCCTCCTTGAAAAGGCCTTTGGGAAAACCCGCTGAGCGAACTATAGGTAAAAATAGGTAAGAATCTCACAAACCGCTCCAATACAAGCGGTTACAAGCCTCGTAAATAAATTGCAAAAAGGGTGAAATAGGAATATTTCGCCCGCTTTTCATATACATATTTTTGTCGTGCATACTGAAGGAAACGGAATTAAAGCAGTCGTTCCGGACGATGTGGCCACTGCCTTCAATGGCAACCGCTTTTACTGCTTTGCGGGTGGCCTTACAATTAAATCTATGCACGATGAAGCACGATTT
>JAFZYD010000073.1 GCA_017616475.1 Bacteroidales bacterium | reverse complement strand
GCATCTGCCAAAGCTTTGCGGCAAGGCTCTATTGTGGCGTTGATAAGGGCGTCGCAGAGCTGCTCGAACTTTGCACGGGACAGGTTGGTAACCAGGTGTTTAGGCACACCGTCTACCGGAATGATGTACGGCAGGTTGATTTCTGCGGTGGTCTGGCTGGAAAGCTCAATCTTGGCCTTCTCTGCAGCCTCTTTAAGACGCTGGAGCGCCATAGGGTCTTTGCGCAGGTCCACGCCGGGGTTATCTTTCATAAACTCCTCTGCAAGCCAGTCGATTATCTTATGGTCGAAATCGTCACCGCCCAGGTGGGTGTCACCGTTGGTGGATTTAACTTCGAACACACCGTCGCCAAGCTCCAGGATGGAGATATCGAAGGTACCGCCGCCGAGGTCGAAGACAGCCACCTTCATATCTTTGTTCTGCTTGTCAAGGCCGTATGCCAGAGCTGCAGCAGTGGGCTCGTTCACGATACGTTTAACGGTAAGGCCCGCAATCTCGCCGGCCTCTTTGGTAGCCTGACGCTGGCTGTCGCTGAAGTATGCCGGAACGGTGATGACGGCCTCCGTAACAGTCTGACCCAGATAATCTTCTGCAGTCTTTTTCATCTTCTGGAGAATCATTGCAGAAATCTCCTGAGGTGAATAGAGACGGTTGTCAATCTTTACGCGCGGAGTGTCGTTGTCGCCGCGTTCCACTGCAAAAGGCACGCGGTTGATTTCTGTCTGAATATGTGAATATTTCTCGCCCATAAACCTCTTGATGGAGTAAATGGTGCGCTGAGGATTGGTGATGGCCTGACGCTTTGCAGGGTCACCTACTTTACGCTCACCGTTGTCGGTGAATGCTACGATGGAAGGGGTGGTACGCTTGCCCTCACTGTTAATGATGACGGCGGGTTCGTTGCCTTCCATCACGGCAACGCACGAGTTGGTAGTACCAAGGTCAATTCCTATAATCTTTCCCATAGTTGTATAATTTTTTAATTTCTATTTGTCGTATTTTTTTGTCAACGGCAATAGAAATAGCCAAGATTATGCCAGCGGGTTAAAACTGACACAATGGCAGAAATATTGTCAAATATGGGTTATTCTTGCACGAAAGGGGGCCAGGCCACCGGCGCCACCACCGTGACAGGCTCCTTGCGCGTCGGGTGGGTAAAGGTGATGGAGCGGGCGTGAAGATTAATGCCGCCGTCCCGGTTGCTGCGCGGGGCGCCGTACTTCAAATCGCCCTTGATGCAGCAGCCTATGCCCGCCATCTGACAGCGTATCTGATGGTGGCGGCCGGTGAGTAGTTCCACCTCAACCAGCGTGTAGCGGTCAAAGGAGCGCAGCGTGCGATATTTCAGCCGCGCCTGCTTGGCGGCGGGATTGCCGTTGGTGCAGATATAAGATTTGTTCTGCTTTTCGTTGCGAAGAAGCATATTCTCCAACTCCCCCTGCGCGGGCTGCGGCGCGGCGCAGGTGAGCGCCCAATATATTTTATGAACTTCGCCCGTGCGGAACTGCTCGTTAAGGCGCTCCAGCGCCTTGGATGTCTTGGCAAACAACGCGATGCCGCTAACGGGGCGGTCCAGGCGGTGCGGCACCCCCATAAATACGTGGCCCGGTTTGCCGTCGCGCTGGGCTATGAAGGCCTTGAGCGTGTCGCACAGCGGCTCGTCGCCGGTCTTGTCGCCCTGCACAATCTCCCCCACCCGCTTGTTTATCACAAGCACGTGGTTGTCTTCGTACAAGATTCGGGAGGCGATGTCGTCGAATTGTTCTCTTGGCAGTTCCTGATATATCATAACATCAAATCTTTGTCTGCCTTTCCGGCGCGGATCTGGGTGGAAGAAATATTTACCAGCTGCGCATCCTCCAAATACCTGACTCTCAGCTTCTTGCACTTGCGCTTCACATAGAAGCCCTTGCGCGGGTACACCCAAATCTCATAATTATTCACAATCTCTTCCCACTCGCGCCAGCCCTCTATGCCCGCGATATTGTCGGCCCCCATCGCAATCACGAACTCGGTGTCGGGTTCCTGCTGCTGCAGCGCGCGCAATGTATTAATAGTGTAATTGGGCTTGGGAAGATGGAACTCTATGTCGCTGACGGTGACATCCGGGCACAGCCGCGCCACTTTCTCGCGCACGGCGGCCAGACGTTCGTCCGCAGTCCCGGCGCCGCCCTTTTTGAAAGGGCTTTCCGGCGACACGACCATACACACCTCGTCGAAAGCCTTGCGGCGCAGATAATCAAGTATGGCCAGATGGCCGGCGTGCATCGGGTTGAAGGTGCCGAAGTAGAGCGCCACCCGCCTTTTACCTCTTCAGTATTGGTCAAGCAGCCCTTCCGCCTCCGCCAGGCAAGCGTCCAACTTGTCGTTCACCAGCACATAGTCGAACTGCGGAGCGTAGGTCATCTCCTCCTGCGCCTTGGCCACCCGCTCCTCAATCGCCTCCGGGGTGTCGGTGCCGCGCTTTATAAGCCGTTCGCGCAGAACCTCCACCGACGGCGCCTGGATGAACACGGAGAGGGCGTCGTCGCCAAAAATCTTTTTAAGATTGACGCCTCCCTTGACATCCACGTCAAAAGCAATAATGTGCCCCTTGGCCCAGATGCGCTCCAGTTCGGCCTTGAGCGTGCCGTAGTAGCGGCCCACGTAAACCTGCTCATATTCAACGAATTCGCCGTTTGCAATACGGCGTTCGAACTCTTCGTTGGTAAGGAAGTAATACTCCACACCGTCCTTCTCCGTGCCGCGCGGCGGGCGCGATGTAGCCGATATCGAAAGCTCCAGGATGGGGCACTTGCTAAGCAGGTGATTGACAACTGTACTCTTGCCGGAACCGGACGGGGCCGAAAAAATAATTACTTTCCTATTCATAAGGGCAAAATTAACTTTTTTGTATAAATTTGCGCTCTGCTAAAGAGACAGAATCTTAAAGTTAAACAAAATATTTCAAACTATGGTTTCTTACAAAGAATTGGGCCTGGTGAACACTCGCGAGATGTTTGCAAAGGCTATCGACGGCGGATACGCAATCCCCGCATTCAACTTTAATAATATGGAGCAGCTGCAGGCCATCATTATGGCTGCTGCAGAAACCAAGAGCCCCGTTATCCTGCAGGTGAGCAAGGGCGCTCGCGCATACGCAAACCAGACCCTTCTCCGCTATATGGCACAGGGCGCTGTTGAATATGCAAAGGAACTTGGCTGGGAGAGACCCCAGATTTGCCTCCACCTGGACCACGGCGACAGCTTTGAGACTTGCAAGAGCTGCGTAGATTTCGGCTTCTCTTCCGTAATGATAGACGGTTCTTCCCTCCCTTACGACGAGAACGTAGCCCTCACTAAGAAGGTCGTTGAATATGCACATCAGTTCGACGTTACCGTAGAGGCTGAGCTCGGCGTGCTGGCAGGCGTAGAGGACGAGGTTTCTGCAGAGGAATCTCACTACACCAAGCCGGAAGAGGTCGTTGACT
>JAFZYD010000072.1 GCA_017616475.1 Bacteroidales bacterium | reverse complement strand
TTCTTGTTGATAGTTTATCTTTGTAAAAACAAGATAATCTTTATTACTATGCGCAGATTTTTAGCAATTGCGGCAATGGTTCTGTTGCTGGTTTTATCCACCGGCTGCAGCGTGCCCTGCCGTCTCAATAATTTTGTAAACCGCACAGAGCGGCGTGCCTATAGGTATTCCATTCGCGATTGGGAGTATTCTCTTGACAGATACCAGGCTCTGGTTACCCAGTACGTGCGTAATTACACCCGTTATACAACAGCAGAGAAGAGGATGGCTATGGATGCCATAGGCCGTTATCACGGGCTGCTTGTAAAGGCCGGCCTGCGCGAGGGTGCGGGCATCATCTCCGAGCTCCGTCAGTATGCCGGTGCGCTCCAGGATATCCTGGCTAACGACGTGGGCGCTTTCATCGACTTTTTGCGCGATGTGCTGGGCCTTGGAGACGACCGCATTATTGAGCTCCGGGGCAGACTTGACAAAGAATTCAGATAAATCTTAATAATTGTTTCAACTATGGAAAACAAGGGTAATTTCCTGGCCGGTCTGGCAATTATGGTCGGCCTGATTGCTGTGGCGTTCAGCATTCCCGCCGCAGTAAGGGCGCTTGGCGCAGCGCAGCGCAACGTGAGCGTGCGCGGTTTGTGCGAGCGCGAGGTTATGGCAGACAAAGTCATCTGGCCGCTGCAGTACAGCATTGCCGGTGACGACCTCTCTGCGCTTTACCGTCAGATGGAGGCAAACAACGCCGCCATCAAGAATTTTCTCACTGCGGGCGGCATCGAAGCCGGTGAAATAACAACCGCAAAGCCCGAAATCTCCGACGTCTTTACCCAGGAGTACGGTGGCAACAACCGCCGCTTCCGCTATGTGGTGAAGGCCACCACCACCGTCAGCACCGACAAGGTGGACAAAGTGCTCGCGCTTATGGACAACCAGGGCGAACTTATCCGCAACGGCATCACCCTGGAGAGCGGTTGGGACAGCCGTCCCACCTTCAGTTTCGAGGGCCTGAACGACATCAAGCCGGAGATGATTGAGGAGGCCACCAAGAACGCCCGCGCTTCGGCTCAGAAATTTGCGGACGATTCCGGCAGCAAACTGGGCAAGATACGTGACGCAAATCAGGGCTATTTCACAATCGAAGACCGCGATTCCAACACCCCTCAAATCAAGAAGGTGAGAGTTGTTACAAACGTTAATTATTCGCTCAGCAACTAACATTTTTTGCGAAGCAAAAGAGGCAGCCGTGCAAACATTGCGCGGCTGTTTCTTTTTTGTGGATATTTTTGCCCTATTTCTTTAGAAATCTCACCGAAAAGTGTTAATTTGCACCGTTTTTCTAAATAATTTTTGGATATGCAAAACAAATTGCAAGAATTGACCGACAAGCTTTATAATGAGGGGCTTGCAAAGGGCAAACAAGATGCCGACAATTTGCTGGAAAAGGCACGTGCGCAGGCAGCCGAGATAGTGGAAAAGGCAAAGGAAGAGGCCGCCGCAATAGTGGCCGCCGCCCGGCGCGAGGCAGACGATACCAAAGTGCGCGTGGTCGGCGATGTCAAAATGGCCTCCACCCAGACTATGGCAGCCCTGCGCCAGCAGATAGAGCAGATGATAGAAGCCAAGGTCATAGGGGCTAAGGTAGACGACACTATGGGCGACAAACAGTTTATGGGCAAACTGCTCGAAACCGTTGTCGGCGCGTTTGCAAAGGGCAATCAGAGCTCGCTTGATGTAATGCTGCCCGAGTCTATGAAAAAGGACCTCGACGCTTTTGTGGCCAACAACATCAGCAAGGAACTCTCCAAGGGTTTGAGCTTCAGCTTTACGGACGCCATCGAGGGCGGCTTCCGCATCGCTCCCAAGGGCGAGGGCTACTTCATAGATTTCTCCGACGACGCTTTCAAGGCGCTCCTGGGCGAATATCTGCGTCCCGCAACCACCAAGATACTCTTCGGCTAACAGCTGGCAGATGAACAACTATCCGTATATCATCGCAAGCCTTCCCGATTTGGTGCTCGATTTCGAGAATCACGATTTCGACTACGCCTTTATCCGCGAGAACATCTTCTTCTCTTTGAGCGAGGAAGACCGCAGGCTTGTAGAGTGGCTTGAGTCGGGGTTCGTAGAATCCAATCTGAACGCCGATTTCTACCGCGACTGCGCCCGCTGCGGCAATCGCTTCATACGCAATTATTTTGCGTTCGACTATCTTCTCCGCAGCGAGAAGGTGGCCTATCTGGAGCGGCGCGAGAGCGGGGAGGATTTCGAGGAGAAGGAGGCTCTGCACAAGGCCTTCACGGTGCCCGACATACTAAAGCGCGAGCAGGCCATAAGCACAGTGGTGTGGAACAAGATAGAAGATTTGGTGATTCTGGAGGTGTTCAATATAGACGTGATATTGGCCTTCCTCGCCAAATTCAACATTATTGCGCGCTGGAACCGCCTGGACCGTGCAACCGGCCGCAAGCTGTTCGACGAGTTCGTGCAGGAAATAGATGCAACTTACAATAGAAACAAGATAGATTTTAACATTTAACATATGAAGACTACCGGCGTTGTAACAGGCATTATCTCCAACCTGGTGACCATCCAGTTCGATGGCCACGTGGCGGAGAACGAAATCTGTTACATAGATTTGAACGGCGTAAAACTTATGGCGGAGGTCATAAAGGTGAACGGCAAGAATGCCTTCGCCCAGGTGTACGAGAGCACCCGCGGCCTGCGCCAGGGCGACAAGGTTGAGTTCGACGGCCATATGCTTGAGGCCGTCCTGGGCCCGGGCCTGCTTTCCAGCAGCTACGACGGCCTGCAGAACAACCTCGCCACAATGGAAGATGTGTTCCTCAAGCGCGGCGAATACACAACCCCGCTGGACCACGACAAACTTTGGGACTTCACCCCCCTGGCCAAGCCGGGCGACAAGGTGGAGGCCGCTTCGTGGCTGGGCGAGGTTAAGGAAGGCTGGCTGCCTCACACTATAATGGTCCCGTTCTCTTTCAAGGGCATTTACACCGTGAAGAGCGTGGCTGCCGCCGGTCAGTATAAGATCGACGATACCATCGCCACTCTTACGGACGCCAAGGGGGTGGAGGTCAAGGTGACTATGGTGCAGAAGTGGCCCGTTAAGGTTGCCATAGGCGGCTACAAAGAGAAGCCGAGGCCCTATCGCATTATGGAGACGCACCTGCGCACCATCGATACCTACAACCCCATCGCAGAAGGCGGTACGGGCTTCATCCCGGGCCCGTTCGGCTGCGGCAAGACCGTGCTCCAGCACGCCATTGCCCGTCAGTGCGACGCCGAGGTGATTGTTATGGCTGCCTGCGGCGAGCGTGCCAACGAGGTCGTGGAAATCTTCAAGGAGTTCCCGGAGCTGATAGACCCCAACACCGGCCGCAAGCTGATAGAGCGCACCACCATTATCTGCAACACCTCCAATATGCCCGTTGCGGCCCGCGAGGCGTCGGTCTACACCGCGATGACCATTTGCGAGTACTACCGCGCCATGGGCCTCAAGGTGCTGCTGCTGGCCGACTCCACCTCCCGCTGGGCACAGGCGCTGCGCGAGATGAGCAACCGTATGGAGGAACTCCCGGGCGCCGACGCGTTCCCGGTGGACCTTTCTTCCATCATATCGAACTTCTACGCCCGCGCCGGCATAGTAAAGCTCAACAACGGGCAGACCGGTTCTGTGACCTTCATAGGAACCGTATCGCCCGCCGGCGGTAACCTCAAGGAGCCGGTGACCGAATCTACCAAGAAGGCCGCCCGCTGCTTCTACGCTCTTGAGCAGGCCCGCGCCGACAGCAAGCGCTACCCGGCCGTCAACCCGCTCGATTCCTATTCCAAGTATCTGGAATATCCCGAGATTGTGGATTTCCTGGACAAGAAGGTGCGTCACGGTTGGGTTGCCGACGTTCAGCGCGCCAAGGTAATAGTGCGCCGTGGCAAGGAGATGGCGGAGCAAATAAATATCCTGGGCGACGACGGCGTGCCTTTGAGCTACCACGAGACCTTCTGGAAATCGGAACTCATAGACTATGTGATTCTCCAGCAGGACGCTTTCGACCCTGTGGACAGCCAGTGCCTTATGGAACGTCAGGAGTTTATGCTCACCAAGGTGCTGGAGGTGTGCGACAAGGAGTTCCACTTTGACACATTCGAGGAGTGCGGCAAGTTCTTCAAGGAGCTCATCAATGTGTTCCGCCAGATGAACTATACTGTTTGGCAGAGCGAGCAGTTCTACAAATATTTGGATCAATTAAACAACATCCTGGGCAATGGCAACAACTAACGCTTTCGCAAAGACATACATTCAACTGGACACCATCACCAAGGCGACGGTTTCCCTGCACGCGGAGGGAGTCAGCAACGACGAGCTGGCCAGCGTGGCGGGCCGCCTTGCACAGGTTGTAAAGATAAAGGGCGACACCGTTACACTGCAGGTGTTCGCAGGCACCGAGGGCATTCCCACCGACGCCGAAGTCAAATTCTTTGGCGAGGCCCCTTCGCTGCGCGTCTCCGACGACCTCGCAGGCCGTTTCTTTGACGCTTACGGCAATCCGCTGGACGGCGGCCCAAAGGTGGACGGCGAGAAACGTTTTATTGGCGGTCCGTCCGTGAACCCCTACAAGAGGGAGCAGCCCAGCCAGCTTATTCCCACCGGCATAGCCGGCATCGACCTTAACAATACACTGGTTTCCGGCCAGAAGATTCCGTTCTTTGCCGACCCCGACCAGCCGTACAACCAGGTTATGGCGCAGGTTGCGCTGCGTGCCGACGTAGACAAGATTATTCTGGGCGGTATGGGCCTGTCCAACGACGATTACCTCTACTTCAAGCAGGCATTCGAGTCGGCCGGCGCCCTTCACAAAATCATCAGCTTTGTAAATACCACCGACCAGCCGCCGGTAGAGCGCCTGCTCATCCCCGATATGGTGCTCACCGCCGCCGAATATTTTGCGGTGGACAAGCACGAAAAAGTGCTGGTGCTGCTTACCGATATGACGCTGTATGCCGACGCGCTGTGCATCGTTTCCAACCGTATGGACCAGATCCCGTCCAAGGACTCTATGCCCGGTTCGCTCTATTCCGACCTGGCGAAGATATACGAGAAGGCGGTGCAGCTGCCTGACGGAGGTTCCATCACCATAATTGCGGTGACCACCCTGAACGACGGCGACATTACCCACGCCATCCCGGACAATACCGGTTACATAACCGAAGGTCAGTTGTTCCTGCGTATGGACACCGACACCGGCAAAGTCATTATCGACCCGTTCCGCAGCCTGTCGCGACTCAAACAGCTGGTACAGGGCAAGAAGACGCGCGAAGACCATAGTGCGGTGATGAACACCTCCGTGCGTCTCTACGCCGATGCGGCCAACGCCAAGACAAAGCTGGAGAACGGTTTTGACCTTTCCGACTACGACAAGCGATGCCTGGAATATGCAAAGGAATATTCCAAACAACTGCTCGCAATAGACGTGAACCTCACTATAGAGGAGATGCTCGACACCGCGTGGGGCTTGTTCCGCAAATATTTCTCCAAGACCGAAACCGGCATCAAGGAGGCACTTACTCAAAAGTACTGGAAAGACTAAAGCCCGATGGCTATAAAGTATCAATATAACAAGACATCGCTCACGGAACTTGGCAAGCAGCTCAAGATTCGCACCCGCGCGCTGCCGACCCTCAAGAACAAGGAATCTGCCTTGAGGGCGGAGGTGAAGCACGCCAAGGAGCGGGCGGAGTCGCTTTCGCAGGAATACCAAAAGGCCCTGGCCAGCTACGACTATATGGCCCGGCTGTGGAATGAGTTCGAGCCAGACCTTATTACCGTGGAGGGCGTGGAACTGGAGGTCGTGAAGGTGGCTGGCGTCAAGACGCCGGGGCTCAAAGAGGTCAAGTATTCCGTGAAGGAATTCGACACCTTTGCCAAGCCTATGTGGTATTCGGAGGGGGTAGAAATTCTCAAGGACCTGGCCCAGATAGGCATAGAATCGCAGATTCTGCTGGAGAAGGCCCGCATTCTGGACTACCAGCGCAAGAAGACCACCCAGAAGGTGAATCTCTACGAGAAGGTGCAGATTCCCGGCTATCACGAGGCGATGCTTAAAATCAAGCGATATATGGAAGACGAGGAGAACATCTCCAAGGCTTCCCAAAAGATAGTGAAGAGCCGCCACGCGGCAGAAGAAGAGGAGGAGCAGGTATGATAGAGAGAATGACCAAATATTCCTTTATTCTGCTGAGTGCAGACAAGGAGAAGTTCCTCGCAGACCTCACGGAGCTGGGAGTGGTGGACATTACCCGCGCCTCCAAGCCGGTGGATGCCGAATCCGGTCGCATTCTGGCCTCGGCAACCGCCATCAAGAAGCAGATTGCCAACCTCGAGGCGGAGACAAGCGACGAGCTCAAAGCCCTGCACGAAGAGCTGACGGCGGAGCGCCGCAAGTACATTGCCGCGCTTCCGTGGGGCGATTATTCCTCAGAGGCGCTGGAAGGGCTCAAGGCCCGCGGCCTGGAGATACACTTCCACCAGACTCCCGCCAAGAAGTTCGATTCCCAATGGGAAAATCTGGTGCCCATACAGGTAATAAGCAACCTAAAGGGCTCCACATATTTCATATCCATTCTGGAGGCAGGGCAGCAGATGCCAAAGGAGCTGGCTGCCTGCGAAACAGACGCTCCCAAGGGACAGGCAAAGGACCTGGAGGCCCGCGTGAAGGAGCTGGAGGCGGAACAAGCAAAGTGCCTGGAAGAAATCCGCGCTGCAAAGGAGCGTGAAATACCCCTCCTCAAGGCGGAATATGAAAAGACTATGGGCCGTCTTGACGGCTACCTGGCCAATGTTTCCGGCGACAAGGCGGCAGAAGAGACCCTCACCGTGTTCACCGGCTTTGCTCCGGTAACCGAAGACGAGCGTCTTTCCAAGGCCTTCGACGCAATGGATGTTTACTACATCAAGGAGCAGGCCGCACCGGAGGACAATCCCCCCATCAAACTCAAGAACAGCAAGTTTGCCCGTGAGTTCGAGCGCATCACCGGTATGTACGGTATGCCCGTCTACAGCGAATTCGACCCTACGCCGGTAATCTCCATATTCTTCCTGCTGTTCTTTGCAATGTGTATGGGCGATGCCGGCTACGGCCTCGTTCTTATAATAGCCGGGCTGCTGATACACAAGAACATACTCAAGATAGGGATGTTCAAGGGACTCGGCACACTAATCACCATTCTGGGTGTCGCTACGCTCATAGTGGGCCTGGTTATGGGCACTGCGTTCGGCATTGACCTGCGCACCGCCGCCTGGGTTCCGGAGTGGCTGCACAAGATAATGCTGCCGGCCAAATTCCCCGGCACCGACTACGACTACGGTATGGTGCTTTCCATAATAATCGGCGTGTTCCACCTTTGCCTGGCTATGACTGTCAAGGCGGTGCTCTACACCCAGCGGTTCGGCTTTAAGCACGCTTTGAGCGCCTGGGGCTGGCTTATATTGATTGTGGGCGGCATCGCCACGGCGCTGCTGGCCATCACCGGGGTATTCTCGCCCGACGTGACCCGCTGGGCCATCATTATTGTGGGCGCGCTTTCGTTCCTGGGCATATTCTTGTTCAACAAGCCGGGCCGCAACCCGCTGCTGAACATAGGCGCTGGCCTGTGGGACACCTACCAGACCGCGACGGGCCTGCTGGGTGACGTGCTCAGCTACATCCGTCTCTATGCCCTCGGCCTGGCCGGCGGTATGCTGGGCGGCGCTTTCAACACCCTCGGAACAATGGTGCTGGGCGACGGCGGTGCGGGGCGCTGGGTGGCTTTCGTGCTGATATTGATTATAGGCCACACCCTCAACTTGCTTATGTGCTGCCTGGGAGCCTTTGTGCACCCGCTGCGACTCAATTTCCTTGAGTATTTCAAGAACAGTGGCTACGAGGGTATGGGCGCCAAATACAAACCTTTGAAAAATAATAACTAAAAAATAAACACTATTATGATCAACGAAATTCTCGGTTATCTCGGATTCGGACTTATGCTTGGTCTGGCCGGTATCGGAAGTGCAATCGGGACCACAATTGCGGGCAACGCCGCAGAAGGGGCACTCAAAAAGAATCCCGAAAAATCTTCTACCTATATGATTCTCTCCGCCCTCCCCGCAACCCAGGGTATCTACGGTTTCGTAGCGTTCCTTATGTGGATGGGCAAGGATTTCGCATCCCAGGGCCCGCTGCTCTTCGGTGTGGGCCTCGCGGTGGGCGCAGTTTGTCTGCTTTCCGCAATCCGTCAGGGTCAGGTTTGTGCAAACGGTATAATCGGCGTCAGCCAGGGTCACGAAGTTATGACCAACACCCTCATCTACGCCGCTCTTCCAGAGTTCTACGCAATCCTCTCGCTTGTAGCAGCCCTGATGATCTAAACTACCGTTCCGGGTGGTATTTAAGGATGGTTTCCTGCCACTTGGCGGTGTCGATGTGGGTGTAGATATCTGTGGTGAGAATGGAATCGTGACAGAGCATCTGCTGTACCACGCGCAAATCGGCGCCGTTTTCTACCAGATGGGTGGCGAATGAGTGGCGCAGGGTGTGAGGCGAGATTTTCTTGGAAATATGAGCTGTCGCGGCAAGGTCGTTTATTATTGTAAAGACCATCTGCCGCGACAGTTTGTTTCCGCGCCGGTTCAAAAACAAGATGTCTTCGCACCCCCGGGCCACCGGCAGGGTGCGGCGCTGGTCCAGATAGAGGGTGACCGCCTTTACGGCATACTCCCCAACGGGGATGAGCCGCTGCTTGCTCCCTTTGCCAAGTACGCGTATGAAACCTTCGTCAAAAAAGAGGTCGGATATCTTTAGGTTCACCAGTTCGCTCACGCGCAGGCCGCAGGAATAGAGCATCTCCATCATAGCCTTGTTGCGGTGGCCCTCCTTCTTGGAGAGGTCCACGGCATTGATGAGCGATTCCACTTCTTCCACCGACAGCACCACGGGCAGATATTGCTGAATCTTGGGCGAATCCAGCGCGTCGCAGGGCGAAGTGCTCATACGCCCTTCGCGCTGCATAAAGTCGTAGAAAGATTTTATTGAGCTGATGGCGCGGGCCTGGCTGCGCTTGGATATTTCCTGCTCCGCAAGGGTGCCGACATAGCGGCAGAGGTCGTCGCCGGTGGCGTCTTCCGGCCGGCTGACGCCGTTTTCGCGCAGGTAGCCGGCCAGCTTTTCCACGTCGCTGGAATAGCTCTCTATTGTGTTGGCCGACATACTCCGCTCGAAGCGCAACCAGGAGCGGTAGTCTGCTATCGCGGCGCTGAAACTATCGCCCGCCATCTTTGTTGTTCTTTTTGAATTCAGCACAGAACGGGGCCAGGCCGCACTGAGCGCAGAGCGGTTTGAGGGCCTTGCACACGTAGCGGCCGTGCAAAATGAGCCAATGATGCGCCTTGGGGCGCTTCCCCTCCGGGATACCTTTCGTAAGGTCTTTTTCCACCGCCAGCGGAGTTGTGCCCTTTGACAGCCCCAGCCGGCGCGCCACCCGGAATACGTGGGTGTCCACAGCAATTACGGGTTTGGCCCAGAGCACGCTGGTGACCACGTTCGCGGTCTTGCGCCCTACGCCAGGCAGGCTTTGCAGCGCATCCAAATCGTCCGGCACCTCGCCCCCGAAATCGGTGACCAGCTTGCGCGCTGCATCCAGCAGGTGCTGGGTCTTGCTGTTGGGGTAGGAGACCGATTTTATGTAGGGGAAGACCTCGTCGAAGTTTGCTGCCGCCATAGCCTCTGCCGTGGGGAAGGCTTCGAACAGGGCGGGGGTGACCATATTTACGCGGCGGTCCGTGCATTGGGCGGAGAGCATCACCGCCACCAGCAGCTGCCAGGGGTTTGCAAAATGCAGCTCCGGCTCCGCCACGGGCATATTGGTCTCGAACCACCCGATTATATCGGCATAGCGCTTGGTCATCTTTAGAAGTCGAGGTCTATAATTTCGCGGTCGTCTATAATCTCGGTGCAGCTGCAATCTTTGCACACGAACACGCGGCCCGGATACTTGCTCAGAAGGGCGGTGTTGTGGGTCACGGTGACCACCGCCGTGCCGTTTTCACGGTTTATTTTGGACAGCAGGGTCATAATGCCGTCGGTGGTTTCCGCGTCCAGGTTGCCGGTGGGCTCGTCCGCCAGGATCACCGCGGGGCGGTTCAGGAGGCTGCGGGCAATTGCCACGCGCTGCTGCTCGCCGCCGGATAGTTGGTGGGGCATCTTGTGCGCCTTGCTGGTGAGGCCGACCTCCTCCAATACTTCGCTTATGCGCTCTTCTATTGCGCGCTTGTCTTTCCAGTCGGTGCTGCGCAGCACGAACTCCAAATTCTCGTGCACGGTGCGGTCCATAAGCAGCTGGAAGTCCTGGAACACCACTCCCACGCTCCTCCTTAGGTATGGTATTTGCTTGCGTTTAATGCCAATGAGGTTGAAATCGCCCACCCGGGCGCTCCCGTTGTGCACCGGGTTTTCGGCTGAGAAAGAGCGCAATATGGAGGTCTTGCCGCTCCCTACCTTGCCGGTGAGATATACAAAATCTCCCTTGTAAAGGGTAAAGTTGAGGTCTTCGATTACCAGACTGTCGCCGTTGTTTATGTCGACGTGGGAGAATTCAATCAGTGGGGTGCTAGTATCCATACCCCAAATTTAGAAAAAATAGCTTAAATTTGACCGAATAATGTCGAGCCTTAATATAATGCGAAACAAATTCCTGATTTTAGCGGCGATTCTGCTGCTGGCGCCCTTTGCGGGCACCGTTAGCGCCCAGGAACTTGGCGACGATTCTTACGCCGAGCGGCTGGCGCAGGCCAAGGAACTTTACAACAACGGTATGTACGTCTCCGCGGAGAAGGAGCTGGACGCGCTGGCAGACGACCTGCCGGACAAGCGCTCCCTGCTCTATTCGGAGGTGATGGCCAACAAAATTATGTGCGCCATTGCCCTGGGCCGCAAAGATGTGGACGGTTTGGTGAAGAACCTGGAGAACGATTTCCCCAACGACCCGCAGCTGGCGGTGCTCAAAATGAACCTGGCGGACGCCAAGTTTGACAGTCAGGACTATACCGACGCGCTGGTGATGTACGAGGGCATCCAGCCCCGCAACCTCTACCGCAGCGCCCATACCGCGTTTTATTTCAAGAAATCTTACTGCAGCATATACGCCGGCAAATACGATGTCGCACTGGAGGGCTTCCAAAAGGTGATTGGCCGGCCGCAATCGCAATATACCTATCCGGCAATCTACTATTCCGGCTATGTGAACTATCTTGAGAAGCGTTTCGATGACGCTTATTCCTACTTTGAGGCGGCCCGCAAGGATTCCCGCTTCCAGCTGCTCTCCGACTACTATATGGTGGAGTGCAAGTTTATGATGAAGGACTACGACTACACCATAGAGAACGGTCCCAAGCTGTACGACAAGGTCAACAAGCAGCAAAAGGCGGACCTCTCCCGTATGGTGGCGGAGTCCTACTTTGGCCGCGGCGACAACGAGGAGGCGATGCGCCACCTCAAGCAATATCTGGTTTCGGGAGTGAACATAACCAGAAAGGACCGCTATTTCTACGGCGTGCTGGCCTATTCGCTGGGCGATATAGACAAAGCCATAGAGCAGCTATCCCGAGTCGCCGGCAGCGAAGACGCCATTGGGCAGAGTGCATATTACTATCTGGGCAACTGCTATCTGAACCGCCGCAACAAAACGGCGGCGCTGGAGGCTTTCAAAGAGGCCTCGCAGCAGAGCACAGATGCACTGGTGGCGGAGGACGCCCTGTTCAACTACGCCAAGCTGAGCTTTGACGTGAACAAAGATATGTCGGTGTTCCGCAAGTTCGTGGAGAAATATCCCGACAGCGGCAAGGACGATATTATAGACTCCTACGTGGCCGCATCGTCGCTGGAGAATAAAGATTATGTTGGGGCCGTCGAAGCCCTGCACCGCATTGGCAAGCCTACCGAAGGCGACCGCGCCAACCTGCAGAAGGCGCTGCTGCTGCGCTCCGTGGAGCTAATAAACGACGGTGCCTGCCGCGCCGCCACCCCTCTGCTGGAGGAGGCTGTGGACATAGACGCGCAGGAGATGACAACCAACGTGGCCAAGTTCTACCTGGCCGACTGCTATTTTGACCAGGGCAACTACCGTTCCGCCCTATCGCAGCAGAACTCGCTGCTTATGACGCCCGCCTTTATGAAGACCGACCTCGGGCGCAAACTCAACTACAATGTCGGCTACACCCACTTCAAAATGGGCGATTTTGCCTCCAGCGAGAAGTACTTCAAGAGCTATCTGGACGGCGGCGCCCTGGATTCTGCTTCCGGAAAGGACGCCGGAGTGCGCCTGGCCGATTCCTATTTTATGCAGAACAACTACTCCGCAGCCGCGGCCGAATACGAGCGGGTGGCGGGCAAATACCGCGACGGCGACCTCTACCCGTGGTACCAGGCCTCCCTTGCCTACGGCCTCTCCGGCAGCGAGAGCAAGAAGCAGAACGTGCTGGAAAACGCAGTGAAACAGAACAGCTCTTCGCCGCTTTATATGACCTCCCTCTACGAGTTGGGTCGTTCCTATGTGCAGACCGGTAAGAACGAGAAGGCCAAGAGTGCGTTCAACCAGATTATAAACTCCCGCGACAGCCTCTACTACGGCCGTGCGCTGCTGGAAATGGCAATGATTAACGCCAACGCCGGCAACTACCAGCAAGCCATTTCGTATTACGACAAGGTTGTGCGCCAGCTGCCCGGCACCTCCGACGCCCGCAACGCCCTCGCCGGTATGGAGAGCATCTATCAGCTTCAGAACCGTCCGTCCGATTATTTGGCCTATCTGGATAAAGTGGGTATGTCGGGCATAAAGACAGAAGGGGAGAAGGAAGATATGATTTACAAAGCTGCGGAGCAGATATACTTCTCCGGCAAAAACAACGAGGCGCTGCGCGCATTGCGTTCGTACATAGATAATTACCCGGCCGGCAAGCATCTGGGCAGCGCATACTACTATATGGCGGAGGCCTATCGCAAGCTGGGCCGCAAGGAGTTTGCCGCGGACGCCTACGAGATGGCGATGGGTGCCAACACCGGCGAAATGGCCGAATCGGCAACCCACAACTTTGCGAACATCGCCTACAGCCTGGGGCAGTGGGACAAGGCGGCCGATGCCTACGAAAAACTGTTCGCTATGACGCAGGACGAGAGCGTGCGCACCGGCGCGCGCCTGGGCATAATCAAATCTGAGTATGGCGGACGCCACTATATGAAGGCCATCAAGGAGGCGGAGACGCTCCGCAGCGAATCTGCCGACACCGACGCCATACGCCAGGGCGACTTTATCGCCGCCAAGAGCTACATAGTGCTGGGCAACCGCGAGGCGGCCAAGCCTATGCTCACCGCTATCAGCGAGAATGTGCAGGACGCAATTGGCGCGGAGAGCGCATATATCCTGATAGAGGACACCTACAACTCCGGCAATTACACCGCCCTGGAGAATATGGTATACGACTTTGCGGACAAGAACACCAAGCAGGTTTACTGGCTGGCCAAGAGCTTCATAGCGCTGGGCGATTCGTTTGCGGACCGCGGCGAGTGGGAGCAGGCCAAGGCCACCTGGCAGAGCATCGTAGATAATTACAAGTCCACCGGCCGCCAGGACGATGTCCTGGAGCAGGTCCAGATGAGACTTTTGAAGGTCAAAAATGCAGAATAGTTTAAAGTGATGAAAAAGATATTGATATCCCTCGCCGCGCTGCTTGTTTGCGGCAGTATGTACGCCCAGATTGACCCTACGGTTGAGGTCAGCCGGCAGTACAAGGTTAATATCGCCGACATAGAGCGGCCGCGCACCGCCGATGCCGCGGTGGACGATTCGCTGCAGCGCTTCAATGTCAATTTTGACTATTCGATATTCAACAGGCCATACACCGACCTGTACGAATTCACTCCATATCAAACCGACAGCATAAGCAAGGTGACGCACCGCCGCCCGCCTTTCATTATGGCCCAGCTGGGCAGTCAGTTCCCGCTGGCACCGGAGTTTATGCTAAAGTCACAGCTGGTCACCAAGCCCCGCCTCAATATTGGCCTGGACGCCGATTTCAAGGGGGCTTTCGCCGCTTTGGACTATCTGGGGCAGGAGGATGCGCTGGGGGTTCTGCGGCTCAACGGCGGCCTTAACGGCACCCTGAAGCACGCCTGGAAAAAGGGCGAACTCACGCTGGGAGTGGGCTATCGCAGCGATGCATATACCGATGCGTATATGGACAACGGCCTGTCGCACAACGTGAATTCGCTGGAGGTGGCCTTCAACGTGTCGTCTGCCGACCCGCAGGAGAACAGCGTCTATTATAATTTCGATTTCAACTTTGTGACCGCCGCCAAGACTCTTTCCGGACTGCCGCAGATGGACACTACCTACGACAACTCCAAGATGTCCATCAGAGGTACCCTGGGCACCTCTTTCGAGCGCCATCGCATATATGTGAATATGATTTACCAGAACGCCGTGTCGGGCACCGGAGATAATAAGTTGAATGTCGGCCTTCTGGAGTTTATGCCCATCTACGAGTATGTCCTGTTCCCGTTCAAGGT
Organism: Bacteroidales bacterium; assembly: GCA_017616475.1. Classification (GTDB taxonomy): domain Bacteria; phylum Bacteroidota; class Bacteroidia; order Bacteroidales; family UBA932; genus Equibacterium. The sequence goes on along the minus strand of JAFZYD010000072.1, from coordinate 7,316 downwards.
GAGGGCGGGCGCCCGCTTCGGCAACAAGTATATAGGCGCCGACGCCGCAACCACCATCCACCCCGAGCTGGACCTCAAGGTGGAGGTGCTCAAGAACACCCTCTGGCTGCGCGGCGTGCTTTCCGGCGGCAACGAGCTCAACAGTTTGGTAGATTATTTCCATCAGGCGCCCTGGCTCTGCAACGGCCTGCTGGGGGATGTGAACAACGCTTCCCAGGTTATAGGGGTGCGCAACCTGGAGAGCAAAATCTCCCTGGAGAGCATAATCGCCGGCCGGTTCGCCCTGTCGCCGTTCATCGCATATAACAGCTATTCCAACAAGATGCACTTCCGCACAGCCTTCACAGACACCGACCTGCCGGTGCTGCTGCCTATGTACAGCGACTATGCAGTGACGCAGCTGGGTGTGGAGACCTCCTGGAAGTCCCGCAACTTGACGGTGACCGGCAATTTGGTGCACAACAACGCCTTCAACGGCGACGATCACAACGTGTATATGGTGCCCGAATGGCAACTTGCCGCATCCACCGAATTCAATGTAAAAAGAAGGATATTTTTAAACGCTGCATACACCTTCGAGAGCCGGCGGACAACCTGGGGCGGGGTAATTCCGGATTACTCCGATTTGACCGTCACTCTGACGGGTGTAATCAACCGTCATTTCTCTGTTTACGTCAAGGGCGGGAACCTTCTTAACAATATGAATTACAGGTACTTTGAGATACCTGAGCTGCCCCGGAACATCGGCGGTGGCCTGCGCATAAATTTTTAGTTTTTTTAGGGCGTTTTTCCTTCCGTTTTTCGCTGTTTTTTCGTATCTTCGCAAGGATATTTTTGAAGATATGAAAGACAACGAAGAAGTACTGAAAACTCAAGAAGCAGAGAGCTATTCCGCGGATAGTATTCAGGTCCTCGAAGGGCTTGAAGCAGTGCGCAAAAGACCGTCTATGTACATTGGTGACGTGTCGGCCCGCGGTCTGCATCATCTAGTATATGAAGTGGTGGACAACTCCATCGACGAGGCCCTCGCAGGCTTCTGTACCGATGTTGAGGTTTCCATCCTGGAGGGCAACTCCATCCGCGTGGTGGACAACGGCCGCGGCATCCCCGTTGATATGCACGAAAAAGAGCACCGCTCCGCACTGGAGGTCGTGCTCACCGTGCTGCACGCCGGCGGCAAGTTCAGCAAGAACAGTTATAAGGTTTCCGGCGGTCTGCACGGAGTGGGCGTTTCCTGCGTGAACGCGCTCTCCGACCATCTCACCGCAGAAATCCACCGCGACGGCAAGGCCTTCAAACAGGAATATTCCAAGGGCAAGCCGCTCTACGACGTAAAGGAGATCGGTCCCGCGTCCGACACCGGCACCACCATCACCTTCCATCCCGACCCGGAGATTTTCAACGTAAGCGTATACGACTATAACACCATTGCCGACCGTCTGCGCGAGCTGGCATACCTCAACAAGAAGGTGCGCCTCACCCTGCAGGATCTCCGTCCGCAGGTAGACGATGAGGGTAATCCGGTGGCTCCCCGCAAAGATACTTTCTATAGCGAGCTGGGCCTGGTGGAATTCATCGATTATCTGGACAGCAACCGCGTTAAGCTTTGCGAAGATTCCATACATCTGGAAACCGACAAAGTAATCCCCATCGAGGTGGCAATGCAATATAACACCGGTTTCTCGGAGAATGTCCATTCCTACGTAAACAACATCAACACAATAGAGGGCGGTACCCATCTGACCGGCTTCCGCCGCGGCCTTACCACCACCCTTAAGAACTATGCCGACAAGAACGGCTTCCTGTCCAAGCTCAAGTTCGACCTCGACCCCAGCGACTTCCGCGAAGGCCTCACCGCCGTCATTTCCGTTAAGGTGGCAGAGCCCCAGTTCGAGGGCCAGACCAAAACCAAACTTGGCAACAGCGAGGTTATGGGCTTGGTTTCCACCGCGGTGAGCCAGGCGCTCGAGAATTATCTGGAAGAGCACCCCAAGGATGCCCGTATGATTGTGGAGAAGGTCATTCTGGCCGCCACTGCACGTTACGCCGCCCGCAAGGCCCGCGAGACCGTGCAGCGCAAAACCGTGATGTCGGGCGCAGGTCTGCCGGGCAAGCTGGCGGACTGCAGCAACCGCGATCCCGAGCTTTGCGAAATCTTCCTGGTTGAGGGTGACTCTGCGGGCGGCACCGCCAAGGTTGGCCGCGACCGTAATTTCCAGGCCATCCTGCCGCTGCGCGGTAAGATTTTGAACGTGGAAAAGGCTATGGAGCACCGCGCTTTCGAGAGCGAGGAAATCCGCAACATCTACACCGCCCTGGGCGTGAGCGTAGGTACTCCGGAAGACCCCAAGGCGCTCAATATTAGCAAGCTGCGCTATCACAAGATTGTGCTTATGACCGATGCCGATGTGGACGGACGCCACATCAACACCCTCATCCTGACATTCTTCTTCCGCTATATGCCCGATTTGATTTACAACGGCTATGTATATCTTGCAACGCCGCCGCTTTATCAGGTAAAGAAGGGCAAGGATATGGTTTATTGCTGGAGCGACGAAGAGCGCAGCGCGGAGGTGGAACGCCTCTCGGGCGGCAAAGGCGAGGCCGGTGTAAAGGTCCAGCGCTACAAAGGTCTCGGTGAGATGAGTGCGGAACAGCTGTGGGAAACCACAATGGACCCCGCCAACCGCAAGCTCAAGAGAGTCCACGTGGAAAATGCCGCAGAGGCAGACCGCATCTTCTCTATGCTTATGGGCGACGATGTCCCGCCGCGCCGCGAGTTCATAGAGCAAAACGCAAAATACGCCAACATCGACGCCTAAGGGCGCCGGTGGCGGCCGGTTTTGCCGGTTCGCAATCCTAAACTATGTCAGAGGAACCTTCCAGGTTCTGGAATCCTTCGCCAAGAATTTCGGCGGAGTCTATTACGTTTACAAACGCTGCAGGGTCCACTTTGGACACCTTTTCGCGCAGGCGTACCATTTCCCAGCGCCCCACAACCACATATATTATGTCGCGCCCGGCGCCCGAATAAAGGCCTTTGCCGGGAATGAGGGTGGCGCCGCGCCCCATCTCGTTAATGATAAAGTCGCGTATCTGCTCGCTTTCGCTGGTTATAATCATCATTGTCTTGGCCCGTTTGGGGCCTTCCAGGATAAAGTCTATCACGCGGCTGCAAATAAAAATGATAATCCACGAGTACATCGGCAGTTTCCAGTCGCCGAAGGCGATTACGGTGCTGAGGGTGATGAGGCCGTCCACGATAATGTTGCAGACGCCCATCGACAGGTGGGTATATTTGCGCATTATCATAGAAATAATGTCGCTGCCGCCGGTGGTGGCGCGGGAGCGGTACACCAGGCCCAGGCCGACGCCGTAGACCACGCCGCCGAATATAGACGCGATTATCTGATGCTGGAACAGGCCGTCCGTCACGCCCGGCTCTATGAGCGATGCGTAACCGTAAACCCGGTGCATAAACTGCATAAAGATTGGCAGCAGAATGGTGCTCACGATGGTTTTTATGCCGAACCGGTTGCCCAGCACAATGAAACCTATAATGAGCAGCGGAATATCCATACAAAGGGCATAGTACTCGGTTTCCCAACCCCAAAGGTGGTGGAACATCATACCCAAACCGTAGGTTCCGCCGGGAGCGAACTTGTATGGCTCCACCAGCATCACCGCTCCTGCGGCATAAATAAAGTTGCCGAGAATAAGGAGCAGATATTCTTTAATTGTGGTTTTAACGGTGTCTTTCATACGAAAAAGAGCTGACCATTAATTAAAAAGTCAGCTCCGGAATTTGAGGTACCAAGCAGAATCGAACTGCTGTCCCAGGTTTTGCAGACCTGTGCCTAACCACTCGGCCATGGTACCTTTTGTTTTAAGGGACTGCTAAGGTATGCTAATTTTCGCAAATTACCAAGAATTGTTTACCTTTACCTTCCTATGAAGAGAATTCGCATACCGCTTTTGTTCCTTGCCGTTGTGGCTGTGATGCTTATTTTTTTCACCGACCGCAACAATTTCCGCTACCGCTATCAGGTTGGCAGTCCGTGGAATTACGAGACTCTGACGGCTACTTTCGATTTCCCCGTGCTCAAGAGCGAAGAGCAGCTTATGGAGGAGCGGGCGGCCAAGTCGGCGCAGAAAATGGACTGCTACCGCTACGACGCCAACGTAATAAACCAGGTCAAGGCGGCGTTCGCCGCTTTCGAGCCCGACAGCCTCCGGAATGCAGTGGAACGTTCGCTGGAGCGCATCTACCGCAGCGGCGTGGTGGCATCCCTGAGTAGCGACGGGGCAATGATTAGCGTGCGCCACGGCAAGCGGATGGAACCCCGCCCCGCCAGCGATGTCTACACCACCGCAGAGGCTTGCGACAAACTGCTGGAAGACCTTGGCGCGGCCGCGGCCGGCATAAACGTAGATTCTCTTGTGGCCAAAAAGAACCTGGCGGAGGCCATCGTGCCCAATATGTACTTCGACCCCCAGGCCACCGCCACCCTGGCGCGCAAGGCAATGGATTATATATCACCCACCTCCGGGATGGTGTATGCCGGGCAAAAGATAATAGGCCGCGGCGAAACCGTAACCAACGAGGTCGCCCGCGTGCTGGAGTCGTACAAGGCGGAGTTCATATCGGCCTACGGGGGCAACACCCAGTCCGACTTTTTGACCACGCTGAGCCACTTGCTGATGGTTTTGCTTCTTCTGGGGATATATGCCCTGATGATTTACTCCACCAACAAGGCGCTGTTCCTCGACTTTCGCAGGCTGTCGTTCCTGATGCTGCTCTATACTCTGGTTTACATCGGCGTGGCGGTGTTCCCGGCGCAGCACGAGGGCTTTCTGTATCTGATACCGTTCGCCCTGTACATTTTGTACACCCAGGAGTTTTTCCGCAATCGCGTGTGCCTGCCGCTCTATCTGGCGGCGCTGCTGCCGCTGCTGGTGCTGCGCGACAACGGTGTGGAGCTCTATCTGATGAACGCCCTGGCCGGCGCGGTGCTGCTGGTCAGCTATAAATATTTCAACCGCGGGCTTACCCAGTTCGCCAATTCGGTGTTCATTTTTATTGCGCTGATGCTGGTCTACAGCACTTTCCGCTTTATCACCGGCACCGAGTTCGTTAAGAAGGACATTGTTTTCCTGGCGCTCAACTCTATATTGGCGATTCTCGGTTTCCCCTTTATCTATCTGTTCGAACGCATCTTCTCGCTGGTTTCGCAGATGCGTCTCTGGGAGCTTTCCGACACTAATAACGCCCTGCTGCAGGAGCTTTCGCGCAAGGCGCCCGGCTCGTTCCAGCACGCGCTGGGCGTGGCCAACCTGGCGGAGGCGGCCTGCCGTGCGGTGGGCGGCGATGTCCGGCTGGTGAGGGTGGGGGCCCTGTACCATGACATCGGCAAGATAGAGAATCCGCTCTGCTTTACGGAGAACCAGACCGCGGGAGATAATTATCACAAGGGCCTGACCCCATTGCAGAGCGCACACGACATACTCAAGCACGTAGACGACGGTCTCGCGCTGGCGGCCCGCAACCACTTGCCGCAGGTGGTTTCCGATATGATTGCCAGCCACCACGGCACCACAAAGACTATGTATTTCTACACGCAATACTGCAACGCCGGCGGCGACCCTGCCCAGGTGGAACCGTTCACCTACAAGGGCAAGCTGCCGGAGAGCAAGGAGGAGGTGATTCTGATGTTCGCCGACAGCGTGGAGGCGGCCTCACGTTCCCTGCAGGACTATTCGCAGGAGAGCCTGTCGGCTATGGTAAACCGCATCGTGGACGGTAAGATAGCGGAGGGACAGGTCGTCAAGGGTGACATCACCCTCGGCGAGATAGATGTGGTTAAGAAAATTTTCGTGGAGAACCTGCAGCAGGTTTATCACGGGCGCATAGCCTATCCTACTGCTGCGAAGAACTAGCTTTCTTTTTGACTGCTGCGGCGGTGACCTCGATGGCCACTATAAGCAGTGCGCCTGTCACGGCCCAGAGAATGGCTCCGCCAACCGTGGGATCGCCGGCATATTGCGAGGGGAGTATGGGGCGGTCGGTGCCGTTCTCAAGCATTATCTTCCATGGCCATACCTTTACCAGTGAACCCAGCATAAGGCCGGCGAGGAACATCATTGTGCCGTTGTAGGCCTTTTTGAGCAGCCAGGAAAGGCCGTGCGAGAAGGCGAGTATGCCGAGTATCGCTCCCACGGTGAACACCGCCAGGATGAGCCATTTAAGGTTGCCGACCGCGTCCATCATATAGGCGTACTTGCCCATCAGCACCAGCACGAAGCTGCCGGAGATGCCCGGGAGCACCATTGTGCACATCGCAATCGCGCCGCAGAAGAATATGAACACAAGGCTGTTGCTGGTCTGGCTGGGGGCTACCAGGCAGAGGGCCACGCCGCACGCGGCGCCAACCAGCATCGAAAGCCAGTGCTGGAGGCGGAGATTGTTCAGCTGGCGAATCATATACACCGTGGAAACCAGCACCAGACCAAAGAAGAAGGCCCAGGTCTGGATGGGGAAATGTTCCAGCAAGTACGTCATAACTTTGGCCAGCGAGAAGATGCTTACCACTATGCCGATGGCCAGCGCCAGCAAAAAATTGCCGTTTATGGCTTTCCAAAACTGGGCGAACTTACCTTTGAAAAGCAGCCCAAGGTTCTTGCCGTTGATGGATTTTATGGAGTCGATGAGCTCCACGTAAATGCCGGTAAGGAAGGCGATGGTGCCGCCGCTAACCCCCGGAATCACATTGGCGGCCCCCATCAGATAGCCTTTCAGGGCCACCATTGCGTATGACGAAAACTTGCGCATAATATTAAAAAATGAGGGTGGCCTTGCGGCCGCCCTCACTCATTATAGATTTAGAAATTAAGCATTCTTGATGGCTGCCTGTGCTGCTGCCAGACGTGCGATGGGCACGCGGAAAGGCGAGCAGGAGACGTAGTTGAGACCAATCTTGTGGCAGAACTCTACGGATGCAGGGTCACCACCGTGCTCACCGCAAATACCAACCTTGAGGTTCTCGCGGGTGCTGCGGCCGCCCTTCACGCCAACCTCGATGAGCTTGCCGACAGACTCGGTGTCGATGCTCTGGAACGGGTCGAACGGGAGAATCTTGTTGTCCAGGTAGTCCTTCATAAAGCTGCCGATGTCGTCGCGGCTGAAGCCGTAGGTCATCTGGGTAAGGTCGTTGGTACCGAAGCTGAAGAACTGAGCGGTGCGTGCCATACGGTCTGCAAGGATAGCTGCGCGAGGGATCTCGATCATAGTACCGAACAGGAACGGGATGTCCATATCG
>JAFZYD010000009.1 GCA_017616475.1 Bacteroidales bacterium | reverse complement strand
GCAATCTCCATAAAGTTGTTCATACCGATTGCCCAGAAGAACGACAGACGCGGCGCGAACGCATCCACCTCGATGCCGGCCTAGATACCGGTGCGGAGATACTCCAGACCGTCGGCCAGGGTGTAGGCTATTTCGATGTCGTTGGTTGCGCCCGCCTCCTGCATATGGTAACCCGAAATGGAAATCGAGTTGAACTTGGGCATATACTTGGAGGTGTATGCAAAGATGTCACCGATAATGCGCATAGAGAATGCCGGCGGGTAAATGTAGGTGTTGCGCACCATAAACTCCTTGAGAATGTCGTTCTGGATGGTGCCGGCCATCTCTTCCAGGGCCACGCCCTGCTCCATTCCGGCCACGATGTAGAAGGCCATAACGGGCAGCACGGCGCCGTTCATTGTCATAGACACAGACATCTTGCCCAGGGGAATTTGGTCGAACAGGACCTTCATATCCTCTACGGAGCAGATGGATACACCTGCCTTGCCCACGTCACCCACAACGCGCGGGTGGTCGGCGTCGTAGCCGCGGTGGGTTGCGAGGTCAAAGGCGACCGACAGACCCTTCTGGCCTGAGGCCAGGTTGCGGCGGTAGAATGCGTTGGATTCCTCCGCAGTGGAGAAACCTGCGTATTGACGGATGGTCCAGGGACGCATCACGTACATTGTGGAGTAAGGTCCGCGAAGGTTCGGGGCGATACCTGCAGCATAGTTCAGGTGCTCCAACTCTTCGAGATCCTTTGCTGTATAAAGACTTTTGACGTCTATTTTTTCCGGGGTGTGCCAGAGTTCGTCCTGGCCCTTTTTGCAACCGCATGCAGCGGCTTTTGCCCCCTTGAATTCCAGATCATTAAAATTCGGTCTCATAGTGATAGTGATTTAGAGCTCCTTGATACCCATTTTAGCCTGATACTCTTTGAGAGTCTCAAGGACGTTGCACCTGACATTGATATAATTCATAATGCCCTTGGCCTCGAGGTCCGGACGGCACTCGGGGTCGCCGGCCACTACAACCACGGCCTTGTCGCCTATTGCCTCTGCAATCTGCGGCACTGCCTCGGCATATTCATCGTCGGCAGAGCAGGCCACCACTATGTCGGCCTTTGCCTCAAGAGCGGCCTTGACGCCCTCTTCGATGGTGGAGAAGCGGTTGTTGTCCACTACCTTGAAGCCGGCCACTGCAAAGAAGTTGCAGCTGAACTGGGCGCGTGCGCGGCACATCGCCAGGTTGCCGAAGGTGAGCATAAACGCCATAGGCTGCTTGCCGCTGCGGTCGGTTGCCAGACGGAGTGCCTCGAACGCCTGTGCGCCGCGGTAAGCCTCCAGCGGCTCGGCCTCGGGGGTGCAGCTGCACTCGGGTTTGCCGGCGCCGCGCTTCACTATTTCGGGAGTAATCTCGTCGCTTGCCTTCTCCAGGAAGTTGGGGTACTGGTTGCTGCCGAGAATTGTCTCGCGGCGGCGGGCGATGTTGAGGTCGCGCTTCGCAGATACATCCTTTATGGCTTTCTGCACGCTGCCGGCCTTGAAGGCTGCGGTGTAGCCGCCTTCCGCCTCGACACCCTTGAAGATGTCCCACGCCGACTTCATGATGGAAGCGGTGAGATTCTCGATGTAGTAGCTGCCGCCTGCGGGGTCAACCACCTTGTCAAAATGGGCCTCCTCCTTAAGGATGGACTGCACGTTGCGGGCGATACGGTTGGAGAACTCGTTGGGCTTGCGGTAGGTGTAGTCGAAGGGGAGAACCTCTATGGAATGCACGCCTGCAATGGCCGCCGACATAGTCTCGGTGGTGTCGCGGAGCATATTCACGTATGAGTCGTATACTGTCTGGTTCCACTCGCTGGTAACTGCGTGGCTCTGGATTTTCTGGCCGCAGGGGTCTTCCACGCCGTAGGCCTTGGCAATGTTTGCCCAAAGCACGCGGGCAGCGCGGAACTTTGCAATTTCAAAGAAATAATTGCCGCTGATGGCAAAGGTGAACTTGATGCGCTTTGCAACCTCTGCTGCGTCCAGGCCGCGGTCGGTGAGGGCCGACATATATTCGCTGGCAACCGCCATGCCGAAGCCCAGCTCCTGGCTGATGCTGGCACCGGCGTTGTTGAAGTCGTAGGCCTCCACGTTTATGACGCGGATGTTGGGGTAATCCTTGACAGCCTTTACGCAGTTTGCAAGTTTGTCAAGACTTTCCTCGCACATATGGCCCTTGACGGTGAGGGCGTGCAGCGGGCTGAAGTCGAAGGAGGCGCGAACGTCTTCTTTCTTTACGCCCTGAGCAGCAGCGACCTTGAGGAAGCTCTCTATCAGCGGGAAGGTCTTGCCGGGGCAGCAGCCGCAGAAGTTGATTTCCACTGCGGCGATGGCGATGCCCTTCAGCAGGGTTTCCATCTCGGCGTCGGTGAGGCCTTTTTTGCCGTCTACCCAGAAGCCTATCGAATTAACGCCCTTCATCAGGCCGTCCAGCGCGAGGCGGTTGGCCTCGGCGGGGCCGTCACACAAGCAGTAATCCTGGCGGATGAGCCATTCATTGTCGTTCTTGACACCGCGGACAAACGGGAATTGGCCCGGTTCGCTGTCCAGGAACTCTAAACCAGCAAGGTTCTCCGCACGGTAGTACGGACGAACATTAAAGCCCTCCTGGGTTTTCCAGACCAGTTTTTTATCGTAGTCTGCCCCCTTGAGGTCTTTGTTTATCACCTCTTCCCACTGCTCGGTGGTCACCGGGGGGAATTCGGCAAATAGTTTTTCGGACATGATTAGTTAGTGATTAATATTAGTTTGTTTTGAATTTGTATTCGATTTTGGCAAGTTCCTCGTTGGCCTTGGCCACCTTGCTTTTGAGAGAGGCTTTGAAATCTGCCAGCCTGGCCGCCAATGCTTCATCGTCCGTGGCCAGAATCTGAATGGCGAAAATGGCAGCGTTCTTGGCACCGTCCAGGGCCATCGTGGCCACCGGAATGCCGCTGGGCATCTGCAGTATGGACAGCACCGAATCCCATCCGTCCATAGAGTTGGACGATTTTACCGGCACGCCGATAACCGGCAGGGGGGTGGAGGCCGCAATAACGCCCGGCAGGTGCGCTGCGCCGCCGGCGGCCGCGATTATCACCTTAACTCCGCGACCGGCCGCACCGGCTGCGAAGGTTGCCACCTGCTCCGGAGTGCGGTGCGCGCTAAGGGCGTTTATCTCGAACGGAACGCCCATTTCGTCCAGGAAGTCCGCTGCGGGTTTCATAACGGGCATATCGGACACGCTGCCCATAATTATGCTGACAAGAGGAGTCATTTACCTATTTAATTTTTAGGAATGCAAAATTAGTCTTAAATTCGCACATTAACAATAGATTTTTTACTCTCCGATATGGAATCCATCAGAATCAACGGAAAGGACTTTGTCCCTTATATTCCCAACGAAAAGATAATCGCAGCGGTAGATAAAGTGGCTGCCGAACTCAATCAGGACTTTTTTGGAAGCGGCGTGACTCCGGTGATGCTGTGCGTGCTCAACGGCTCCATCATCTTTTGCGGGCATCTGCTGCCCAGGCTCAAGTTCT
>JAFZYD010000071.1 GCA_017616475.1 Bacteroidales bacterium | reverse complement strand
TCGGCGAACATACGGATGGACTCCGGAGTGTAGCCGCGGCGGCGGATACCGCAGATGGTGGGCATACGGGGGTCGTCCCAGCCGTCTACGTAGCCGTTCTTGACCAGCTCCAGCAGCTTGCGCTTGCTCATAACGGTGTAGGTCAAATTCAGCCGGGCGAACTCGTACTGATGAGAAGGGAAAATCTCCAGCTTCTCAATGAACCAGTCGTACAGCGGACGGTGCACGTCGAACTCCAGGGTGCAGATGGAGTGAGTGATGTGCTCTATGGAGTCGCTCTCGCCGTGGGCGAAATCGTACATCGGGTAGATGCACCACTTGTTGCCGGTGCGGTGGTGGTCGGTGTGGATAATGCGGTACATCAGCGGGTCGCGGAGCAGCATATTGGGGTGCGCCATATCAATTTTTGCGCGCAGCACCTTGGCTCCGTCGGGATATTTGCCCGCCTTCATTTCGCGGAACAGAGTGAGGTTCTCCTCTACGCTGCGGTTGCGCCAGGGGCTCTCCACGCCGGGCTGGGTAACGGTGCCGCGGCCCTTGCGAATCTCTTCCTGGCTCTGGTCGTCTACATATGCCAAACCCTTCTTAATCAAGAGTTCGGCCCATTCGTACAGCTGGTCAAAATAGTCCGATGCGTAGTACTCGCCGGCCCAGTCGAAGCCCAGCCACTTTATGTCCTCCTTTATGGAGTCTACATACTCGGTGTCTTCTTTCACCGGGTTGGTATCGTCGAAACGGAGGTTGGTGGCGCCGCCATATTTCTTGGCAAGGCCAAAGTTGAGGCAGATGCTCTTGGCGTGGCCAATGTGCAGGTAGCCGTTAGGCTCCGGCGGGAAACGGGTCATAATGGTTTTGTACTTCCCTTCTGCCAGGTCGGCCTCTATAATATCTTCCAGAAAATTATTGGTGCGCTGTTCGGTGCCAGCTCCGTTGAGGATTTCTTCCATTGTCTTTTTGTTTGTTATAACCCACAAAAGTAGTAAAAAAGGGGCAATTTTTACTATTTTTACGGCGCAAAACAAAAAACGCGGATATGGTCAAATCTATGACTGGCTACGGCAAGGCCGAGGCCCTTATCGACGGCAGCAAATATATTGTTGAGATACGCTCGCTTAACGGCAAAAACGCCGACATCACCCTCAAGACATCGCTCATCCCGCGCGAAAAGGAAATGGAGGTGCGGCAGTGGCTCTCCTCCACCCTGAACCGCGGCACCATTGACCTCTTTATTACGCTGGACCGCTCCGGTGCCACCGCCGCGGCCTCAAAACTGAACGGCGATGTGCTGTTCTCTTATTTGAACCAGCTGGACAGCGCTCTGGCCGGCACACGCTGGAGCCAGGCGGCTGCAGGAGAGAATGCGGCGGCCCTGCTGGGGAGCGTAATACGTATGCCGGAGGTGTTCGACACCTCCCGCGGCGAGCTTTCTCAAGAGGGTTGGGAGGCTCTGTCCGCAGCCATCCGCCAGGCCGCCGGGGCGCTGGACGCATTCCGCACCACGGAGGGCGCCACCCTGCGCCGCGACGTCCTCTCCAAGGTCGATGCAATTGAATCGCTCATCCCGGAGGTGGAGGCGTGCGAAGAAGAGCGTATAAAGGCGGTGCGCGAGCGCATCGACGCCCGTCTGGCAGAGCTGGCAGTGAATGTAGACACCAACCGTCTGGAGCAGGAAATCATATTCTACATAGACAAACTGGACATAAACGAAGAGAAGGTGCGCCTCAAACAGCATTGCAAGTATTTCCGCGAAACGCTGGACACCGAGGAGTTCCCCGGCAAGAAGCTGGGCTTCATTGCGCAGGAGATGGGGCGCGAAATAAACACGATGGGCAGCAAGGCCAACCACGCCGGTATCCAGAAAACCGTGGTAAAGATGAAGGCGGAGCTGGAGAAAATCAAAGAACAATCTATGAACATTCTGTAAATGGAAAAGATACTGACTCTCCCCCCTGCACAGCGCACCGGCGGTATGCCCGTTATGGAGGCGCTTGCCTCACGCCGTTCTGCCCGAGACTTTGACCCGTCGCGCCAGCTGGATGCCCAGACGCTCTCCAACCTGCTTTGGGCGGCCTGGGGCATAAACCGCACCAAGGGGCGCACCGCCCCATCGTCCCACAACCGCCAGGAGATTGAGCTTTACGTCTTTCTGAGCACCGGAGTTTACCGTTACCTCCCCGTGGAACACGCTCTGGAGCAGCTGTTTGAGGATGATATGCGCGCCGCCACCGGGTCGCAGCCCTTCGTGGGCGAAGCGCCGGTGGAGATTGCCCTTATAAGCGACACCGCCAAAATTACCGGCAAGTCCCCGCAGGGAATTATTGAAGCCACCTACGCCGACACCGGCTTCATATGCCAGAACATCTACATCTTTTGCGCTTCGGAACGCCTGAGCACCGTGGCCCGCGCCCTGGTGCCCAAGGAGGAACTGGCCGCCCGCCTGCAGCTGCGCGAGGGGCAAATAATCACCCTGGTGCAGTCCGTAGGCTATCCTGCGCAGGCCTAAAGGCTATTTCTTCTTGGAAATACAGTTGTCGCAAACCCCGCAGGGGTTGCTTTTCTGACCGAAATAATCTACCAGATACTGGCTGCGGCAGCGGTCGGTGAGCGCCGCATATTCAATCATAGCGTCTATGCGGGCCTTGGCGCGCCCCACGCGGAAATCATATTCCGCCTTGTCCAGGCGGAGATTGTCCGGATAGAGCCGCTCGGTGGCCAGATAGAGCACCGGCGATTTGACCTTGGGAATATAGCGGATAATGTGGCGGGCAGAAAGCACCTTGAGCTTCTTTTCTACCGCCAGCACGGAGTATTTGCCCACCGCGGCAATGCGTTCCTCGTCTATCGTCACATAGCCGCTGTAAAGCCCTTCGTACATACGCATAAGCAGTTGCAGGAAGGAGTCCATTTCCGCGCTCTTCATTTGCACGTGGTAGAGTTCGTCGCGGGTCACGGCAATGGACATTTTGGAAGGGATGTCCAGCTCTTCGGTCAAATTCCAGTAGCCCGACATCTCTATGTATTTAATTGCATAATAGGCCTTTGCCGCCTGCAGCTTATATTGCTTTGCGAAGGCCGCAAGGTCAAATTTGTAGCCCTTCCCCTCCCCAGTCTCGTACGGAATCTGCAGGAAGTTGTGGACCTTTTGATAGATGTCCTTCATAAAGTCCAGCGGCGGGAAGGTGGTCTGCAGAATCTGCCGGAGCCGCTTGACGTCGGTGCCGTTCCAAATTAGCAGCGCATACGATTTTTTGCCGTCGCGGCCCGCGCGGCCCGCCTCCTGGAAGTAGGCCTCGGGCGACTGCGGCATATCGTAGTGGCACACGAACCTTACGTCGCTCTTGTCAATGCCCATACCGAAGGCGTTGGTAGAGACAATTATGCGCTTCTGCCCCTTTTTCCAGGCGTCCTGAACGGCGGCGCGCACCTTGCCGCTCATTCCGGCGTGATAGGTGGCGGCGTCGACCCCCTGGCTTGCCAGAAACGCCGTAACCTCCTCCGCAGTGCGGCGGCGGGAGACATACACAATTCCGGAGCCCTGCACTCCGTTGCATATTTTGAGCAGCTGTCCCAGCTTGTTTTCGCACTGGCGGGCGCTGTAGGATAGATTGGGCCGCTCAAAGCCCGATACCAGCAGGTTGGGCCGTTCAAAATCGAGCCGCTCCATAATGTCCTGCGCCACGTCCTGGGTGGCTGTGGCGGTGAGGGCAATTACAGGCGGCCGCTTTTCAAAGGCGGTGCCGGAGATTTTGTCGCGTATCTCGGCAATTTTAAGGTATTCTGGGCGGAAATCGTAGCCCCACTGCGAGATGCAGTGCGCCTCGTCCACCACCAGATAGTTTATGTTCATTTTGGCGGCACGCACTGCAAAGAGTTCGGTGCGGAGGCGCTCGGGCGATACGTACAGGAACTTGTAATCCCCGTAAACGGCGTTGTCCAGCGTGGCGTCAATCTCGCGGTAGGTCATTCCGGCGCAAACCAGCAGGGCGGGAATGCCCCGTTTGCGGAGGTTCTCCACCTGGTCCTTCATAAGGGCTATGAGCGGGGATACCACAATGCAGATGCCCGGCTTCATCATTGCCGGCACCTGGAAGCAGATGCTCTTGCCGCCGCCGGTGGGCATAAGCGCCAACACGTCGCGCCCCGCCAAAGCCTCGGATATTATCTCCTCCTGCTTGGGCCGGAAGGCGTCGTAGCCCCAATATTTCTTTAGCGTCTCGAGCATAACCCTACAAATATAATAAAAAAGGCAGACCCTTTAAGGCCTGCCTTTATATTATCAGTTTGAGAAAATTACAACTGGGGACCTGCTGCCACGAGGGCCTTGCCGGCTTCGTTGCCTTCGTACTTGGCGAAGTTCTTTATAAAGCGGCCTGCCAGATCTTTTGCCTTGGCTTCCCATTCTGCAGGATTTGCATATGTGTCGCGAGGGTCCAGGATGCCGGTGTCAACGCCTTCGAGTTTGGTAGGAACCTCGAAATTGAAGTACGGTATCTTCTTGGTGGGAGCGTTGAGAATTGCACCGCCCAGGATTGCATCTATAATGCCGCGGGTGTCGCGGATGCTGATGCGCTTGCCGGTGCCGTTCCAGCCGGTGTTCACCAGATATGCCTTGGCGCCGCTCTTTTCCATACGCTTAACCAGTTCCTCTGCATACTTTGTGGGATGCAGTTCCAGGAATGCCTGGCCAAAGCAGGCGGAGAAGGTAGGAGTCGGCTCGGTGATGCCGCGCTCGGTACCTGCCAGTTTGGCGGTGAAACCGGAGAGGAAGTAATATTTGGTCTGCTCCGGAGTCAGGATGCTTACCGGAGGCAGCACGCCGAATGCGTCGGCACTAAGGAAAATAACATTCTCTGCAGCGGGGCCTGCGCTCTTGCCGTAGATGGGCTTCACAATCTTTTCGATGTGCTCTATAGGGTAGCTTACGCGGGTGTTCTCGGTGACGCTCTTGTCTGCGAAATCTATCTTGCCGTTCTTGTCTACAGTAACGTTCTCCAGCAGTGCGTTGCGGCGGATTGCGTTGTAGATGTCAGGCTCGCTCTCCTTGTCCAGGTTGATTACCTTGGCGTAGCAACCGCCCTCAAAGTTGAAGACGCCCTCGTCGTCCCAGCCGTGCTCGTCGTCGCCTATAAGCAGACGCTTGGGGTCGGTGGAGAGAGTGGTTTTGCCGGTGCCGGAAAGGCCAAAGAAGATGGCGGTGTTCTTGCCCTCCATATCGGTGTTGGCGCTGCAGTGCATAGATGCGATGCCCTGCAGCGGGAGGAAGTAGTTCATCATAGAGAACATACCCTTTTTCATCTCGCCGCCGT
>JAFZYD010000070.1 GCA_017616475.1 Bacteroidales bacterium | reverse complement strand
GCGTCGGAGAGGAAATACTTGAAATCCTGGTGGAGGTGCTCGCCCTCCGCTATCATCTTTTCCAGCGGATGCATAGCGCTAAATTACTATCTTTGTGTTTATGAAACAACATAAAATTGGCATAGCATTCAGCGGCGGCGGTGCAAAGGGAGCCGCCCATTGCGGTGCATTGCAGGCGCTCTATGAGTTTGGCATTACTGCCGATGCGGTGGCCGGTACCAGTGCCGGCAGCATTGCGGCAACGATGTATGCGGCCGGTGTCGAGCCCATCGATATGGCAAATATGTTTGCCACTCTCGACTTCCGCGACCTGCTCAATCCTCAGAAGCCGCGCGGCGGCCTGTTCGGCTCCGGGCCGCTGGTCAAGCATCTCCGCAGCATTATCCCATACCAGAATCTGGAAGATCTGCCGATACCCACTACGGTGGTAGCTACCAGTATCGAAAGGGGAGCCGTCAAGTTTTTCACAGAAGGGGAAATCGCCCCGAGAGTAACTGCATCGTGTTCCATACCCGTTATCTTCCAGCCGGTTAAGCTTGACGGAGAGCACTACGTCGACGGCGGTGTGCTGCTGAATCTGCCTGTTTCGGCCCTGCGCGACACTTGCGAAACCGTAATCGCCATAAACCTGCACCATGCCGAAACCATACCCTACCGGGACAGAATCGCCAGCATCGCCATTCGCAGCAGCGCGCTGATGTTCCTTTCCAACGCAATGATTGAGGCCGACCAGGCTGACATCTTCATAAACATAGATACTTCTGCCTATAGCGCCTACGATCTGAGCAAGGTGGAAACGCTTTTCCATATCGGTTATGACACCACGGTTAAGGTTCTGGAAGAGAAAGGATACACCCGCACGATGCCGGTCCAGTCACTCCAGTTCGCCCACAGGCCGAAACGCACTTCGGCCGTCAAGGAACTGCTTTCGAGGGTGTAGCGCGTTAACTTTGGCACAGTTTTGCATTTACAAACAAATGCTACACGGAAATATGAAACGGACAATGATTATTTGCAATATACTTTTGGTGGCCGCTGCCCTGTTTAACGCTTGTGGAATTGAGGAATTCCCGGATGACGGTGGCAAGACCCCCAACGAGCGCAAAGACATTGTGCTCACCAAGGTTCAGGAGCAAATAGGCTATAACGCCAACGCCTTCACTTTTGACTTTTTGAAGGCGGCGTGCGCCAAAGAGCAGAAGGGCACAAACATCTTTGTTTCGCCGTTCAGCATCCAAATGGCGCTGGCAATGACGGCTGCCGGGGCCGCCGGCGACACCCAAACGGAGATGTACAATGCGCTGGGATTCAACAACTTCACCGGTGCGGACGTGAGCGGGTTCTACCACACGCTTATTCCTGCGCTGCAGGCTGTGGACAACACCACCACGTTCGAAATTGCCAATTCGTTCTGGGCCAGGAACAGCATCAAAATCAAGGACAATTATATCTCCGATATTAAGGATAATTTCTACGCGGAGGTACGCACCCTGCCGGCTGGCGGCCAGCAGGCGGCCGGCGAAATAAACGGCTGGTGCAGCGAAAAGACCCACGGGATGATAAACAAGATTGTGGACGAAGTCCCCTCAAGCACCATCGTGAGTCTGCTCAACGCCATCTATTTCAAGGGTATTTGGAAGGACAAGTTCAGCAAGGACGCCAACACGCAGGAGAAGTTCACCAACTTCGACGGCACCACCGTGAAGGCTACCTTTATGAACAAGACCTTCGACAGTGCCCGTGTCTACAGCGACGAATATGCCGAGGCAATGAGCATCCCGTACGGCAACGGCGCCTTTGCTATGACCATTGTGATGCCCCGTACCGGCGTTTCGCTGGACAAGATTCTCGCGGGCCTGAATGCCGAAACCTGGGCCGCATACCGCGACGGCGGCCGCACCTACGAGGTTGTCTTCGCTATGCCCAAGTTCGAGGAAGAATATGCCGCAGAGAAGCTCTGCATAGAAATCTTGCAGGGTATGGGAATGAACAAGGCGTTTACCGGCGCGGCCGATTTCTCCGCAATGAGCGACACTCCGCTCTGCATAGACGAAATCCGCCACAAAGCCAAAATCAAAGTGGACGAAGAGGGTACCGAGGCCGCTGCCGTGACATACATCGGAATGCGCGTAACCTCCGTGGGCCCCGGCGGCCAGATATTCTACTTCAAGGCGGACCGCCCGTTCCTCTATTTCATAAGCGAGCGCTCCACCGGCGAAATTCTCTTCTCCGGCGCCAAGAATTTGTTCAAATAGAACTGCCCGGCGGACGAGGTCTACTGAAAAGGGCGAGACCTCGTCCACCACGAAAATACAACTCGCTATTTCATAGATAGTTACGAAATAACACCGGACGAGGTCCCCCACATTTGAGGGGACCTCGTCCACTTGGCGCGCAAAACAAAAGCGAACCCCGTCTACAGTTCCGAATTGAACGGCAGCAGGGGGAGGCGGTAGCTGTTCCAGATGTGGCCTATGGCGAAGTCGTGCCACAGGTAGCGGACGTATTTGGGCTCGGGAACCTCGGGTGCGGTGCAGCCGATGCTGGTGCCGTCGGTGCCGGTGATGGTAGCGGGATACCACACTTTATCTTCGCCGGCAACCTCGAATCCTGTCACGCCTTTAAATTCCCATCCCATATCGGAATGCAGTCCGCCGCCGCAATTCTTAAGGTATACTATGGCGTTGGGAGCGTCGAAGGTTGCCTTGACAAACTCGGGACAGTCACTGCCGTAGTTCTTGAAGCCGTACCACTTTTCCAGCGCCAGATATGCCAGGCGCTCGCCAATCTCCGCCTTCTTGCGGGGGTGGATTATGCCCTCTTCAAATTCGTACACCAGGTCGCAGGTGCCAACCATTGCGGAATTCGGCACGAGCGCGGCAGCCGCCCTCTGGCGGTCGCGAAGAACCGGCGCGAGTCCGGAATCGCCATTTGCCGAATAGGGGTGGGGGGCAATCTGCACGTAGTAGAAAGGCAAATCGCCGCGTCCGAACAACTCTCTCCATTTGGTGACCATAGCGGCCTGCAGCTTGGCGTAGTCCTGTACAAATATGCGTCCCACATTGGAACACCCCTGGTACCAAATAAAACCATTCACAGTGTAGTGGCGCAACGGATAAATCATTGCATTGTACATAAGGGTGCTGGTGTGCCAGGGGCTGGAGTCTTTGTTGTCGCGTATGTCTTTGTCTATATCCTCGCCTTTGATGCCACCTTTAATAAGAGTCTCGCGGTCCATCCAGCACTCTATCATAGTGCCGCCCCAGCAGGGCACGATGAGGCCTACGGGCACGCCCAGTTCGCGGGTCAGCTCCCTGCCAAAATAATATGCAATGGCGCTGAATTCGCTTATATGGCCGCTGTCGGTGGTCCACCACTGCCCGGCCACCTCCTCCCGGACGGTTTCTGAGGTCGCTTTTTTAATCATCACCAAGCGCAGCCCGGGGTAGTGCCGCGCGTCGCGCATATCCTCCCCGCCGTTTTCAATGGGTTGGAAGCGCCAGCCGCCCATAGGCATCTCCATATTGGACTGGCCGCTGCACAGCCACACTTCGCCTATAAGCACATTTTCCAGCACGAGCTTTTCCTTGCCGCTGGAAATGGTCACCGTCTGCGGGTCGAAAGATGCCGCGGGGGTTGCTACGGCCACTTTCCAGAAGCCGTCTTCGCCCGCTTGCGCGCTGTAACTCTTCTTGTTCCAGGAGACTTTTACCTTGACCTTGGCGCCGGCGTCGGCCCAGCACCAAATGTTGGCGTCGGTGTTCTGCTGTAAAACCATATCGCTGCTCATTACGTCGGGCAGCCGCAAACCTTCTGCCCGGAGCGCTATGGCCGCGAACAGGCACAAAACAAAAACGAGAGTCTTTTTCATATTGCTTAAAATGATAGACGGAGTAAAATTAATACTTATCTTTGAACACTACAAGCAACTTTTTGGTATGAAACGATTCTTCACCGCGCTTATGACCGGCCTGGCCGCCGTTATAGCGATTGTGTCCTGCGAGCAGCCGCAGGAGCAGGAAATAACTGTAACTCAGGTGAATGTGACGCCAGCCAGCCTGGCGTTGACGGAGGGCGAAACGGCCTCGTTGAGGGCCGAGGTGCTCCCGTCGGACGCAACCAACCGCAGCGTGGCGTGGACGTCGTCCGCCCCTGCGGTGGCGTCGGTTTCGGATGCGGGCACGGTTACGGCGGTGGCGCCCGGCACGGCGACCATCACCGCCACGGCGGGGGGCAAGAAGGGGAGTTGCACGGTTGTGGTAAGCGCAAAAGTTGTTGAGGTAGAGAGCATTACCCTTAGCGCCATCGAGCTTGAGATAGAGCGGGGCGCCACCGCAGAACTCAAGGCGACAGTCAATCCGCCGGGGGCAACTTTCGGGGAGATTGTGTGGTCCAGTTCAGATGAGGCGGTGGCAAAAGTGGCCGGCGGAGTGCTGACTGCGGTCGGCCCGGGCTCCGCGACCGTAACTGCCACAGTGAACGGCAAAAGCGCCGCGTGCGATGTAACTGTGGTAGTTTCGCTTCGGGCGGCGGAGATAGAGGTGCCTTCTTACCGGCTGGTGGAGGGGCAGAGCCAGGAGGTGAATATTGTCCTCACCCCGGCCGACGCCACCGGCGTGGTTATTACCTGGGCATCGTCCGACAATTCTGTGGTGACGGTAGAAAACGGCGTTATGGAGGCGGTAGGGCCCGGTTCGGCAACTATTACCGTGACCATAAACGGCACCGAAACCAAGTTCGCGATGGTGGTGGAGAAGAAGGTGATACCCGTTTCTGAAGTAACTGTCGACAAGCCGGAAGTGACTTTGGTGGAGGGTGAAAGCACGCTTGTCACGGCAACTGTGGCTCCGGCGGACGCCACCGACCCGGCGGTGACCTGGACTTCCTTGAACCCGGAAGTGGCCGGCGTCGCCGACGGTTTGATTACGGCGCGCAAGCCCGGCAAGGCCACCATTACGGCAAAGGCGGGCGATAAACTGGCGACCTGCGTGGTCACCGTAGAGAAGAAGTTCGTTCCGGTGGCAACCGTCACCCTGAACCGCACCGATATGGCGCTGGTGGAGGGGGAGACGGGCTCCCTTACCGCCACTGTAGGACCTTCCGACGCTACCGATCCGACAGTGGTGTGGGCCTCCACAAACCCCGGCATCGCCTCGGTTGCCGGCGGCGTGGTGACGGCTGTTTCGCCCGGCACGGCTACCATAACCGCCACCGCGGGGGATGTCACGGCCGCTTGCGAAGTGTCTGTCAGCAAGAAGTTTATACCTGTTTCAGAAATATCTTTGGACTTTACCGAACTGCCTTTGACAAAGGGGCAGACGGCCACTCTCAAGGCCACTGTAGGCCCGGCG
>JAFZYD010000069.1 GCA_017616475.1 Bacteroidales bacterium | reverse complement strand
CCTGGACAGCAAGGAACCCGACTGGACCAAGTTCCAGGACTTCCTCAAGGGTGAGGTCCGCTATGCATCGCTGCTCAAGACCTTCCCTGCAGAGGCAGAGGAGTTGTTTGCAAAGACCGAGCAGTTCGCCAAGGCCCGCCTGGCCGGCTACAAACGTATGGCCGGCAAGGAATAACGGAGGGTTGCATGAAAAAGGGCGTCACCCAAACGGGTGGCGCCCTTTTTTGTGCCGGCGGGGGTTAAAGTAAGAACCGCAGCCCGGCCGTCAAATCGAGATGGGACATACCGAGTGAGGTGCCGGGGTCCAAATTGATTGTTTCGGTAACACCGGACATTGTTACTTTGTAACTGCGCAACGAGCCGGACATCACATCGACCCCGAGACCCAGTGCAATATTCTTGGAAAGGGCATAGTCGAAATTCAGCCCGAGCCCTGTGCCCAGGGAGCCGCCCTTAACATCTACCGGGACTATCACCTTTGAATTGTCGTAATACCCCATATAACCTATGGAATAGGAGAAAAGTAATGAGTACTTATTGTCGTTACTTATCCAGCGCCAAGTGGCAGTAGGGCCTGCATAATAAACATTTATGACATCCGCTATGGTGCCCGACCGGGTTTCTCCCGATTCGTAGCTGACGGTTCCGGTGGCACTGTTGGAAAAACGGGCGTCGTTCAATTTGACGCCGACCCCCCAACTCCTCGTAGGGAAATATGTTACGTCAACACCGTAGTTGAAACCCCATTTGAGCCCCTTGTAATAATCATACATACCCGGGTCGCTCTCTTCTATTTTGCCGGGGGCGTAACTTGCGCCTGCCTGCAGCGAAACTCGCCACGCGGGGGCGGAATCCTCCACGAAACTGTCGCTGGTGACAATCGCGGAAGTCTGTACAGGCTTGTCTACTATGGTTACGTTCTGAGCCTGCGCAATGTTAAAGAATGCGGCAAATGCTGCTATTACGATGGCGAATCTTTTCATATAGGTCTATTTTTGATTTTGAATGACTGCTTTATACTCTCCTTTGCCTGTGATTGGATGTACCAACTCAAGGTCGGGCCGACCGACAAACGCACCCATAGTCACGTCGCAGCGCACATAATACTCCTCGCCCAATTCCACTTTGAGGGTCAGGGTTTCCTTAGCCTCGGTCTTGGCCCAGATGTCCAAAATGCCGGACTCGTATATTTTGACCTCGGCCGCAGAGTTGACCTTTGCCCTGTATACCGGAGTGTCGCCTATATGGACATCGTAATTAACAAGGGCGCCGAGAGACGAGTTGCGGTAGAAATAGACCACCGCGTAGTCGGGGTGTTCCGACGCGGCCGTATCTTTCTGGAGGACAATATTGCTTACATCGGGCACACGCAGAATATCTGCTGTGATGCGGTGTGTGGTGCAATCCAAATTTGGCGGGATGTGCGACGTGATGCGAATCACGTTGCCGCCGGCCTGCCGTGCCTGTTGCTTGGCAATCTCAATTACCGACTCCCAGCTGCCGGCTTTCCTGGATGTGAACCCGGTGTCCCCAATTTTTATGGTTCCCAGCATCTTCGCTTTTTCGATTATTAAATCTGATTGTTCGATGCCGATAACATAAACTTCCTTGGATTCGTCAAAAGGGGGGTAGCTGTTTGTGATGCTGGTGGCTACCTTGGGGGAGCAGGCGGCCAGCGCAAAAGCGCAAATCAGCGTGAAAACAAGTTTTTTCATATTAAACGGTTTTGAAACAAATATACAGTAAGCCGCCCGAATAAGCAAAAAGAAAAAGCGTCATCCAAAGAACCGGGTGACGCTTTAACTGTTTAACCAAAAAAATACTATGAAAAAATCATCTTCGTCTTATCTAAATACAAAGGGTGTGCCAAAACCGACACACCCTTCGAAAATTTATTTAATTTCTTTGACGGAAATGATTCTTATCGGGTAAAGGGGGAGTCCCTTTGCGTTTGTCTCTACTTTGGCGATGTTGTCCACCACGTTGATTCCTTCGATTACCTCACCGAAAATGGTGTACTCGCCGTCGAGATGCTTGCATCCGTCCGGATCCTGCACAATGTAGAACTGCGAACCGCTGGAGGCGCGCTCCGGGTTCACGCTGTCGCCCTTGCGGGCCGCTGCGAGAGCGCCCTTCTTGTGGGTAAGGCCGGGCACTATCTCTGCAGGAATAGTATAGTTGGGGCCGCCGCTGCCGTACAGGTCCACCTTGGTGGTGTCGCGGGTAAGCGGGTCGCCTGCCTGAATCATAAATCTACGTATCACGCGGTGGAACAGCAGGCCGTTGTAATATCCCTTGCGGGCGAGTTTTACAAAATTGTCGCGGTGCTGGGGAGTCTCCTTGTAGAGTTTGATTTTCATACTGCCCATACTGGTAACCATTTCCAGAATCGGTTCCTCCGCAATCTCTTTTTCTGCAGCTGCAGCAGCAATTGCTGCCGAATCAACTGCCGGCTCCTGAGGCTTTACTGTTGCGGCGCTGTCCTTTTCTGCGCCCTCCTGAGCCTGTTTCTGTCCGCCACGGGGGCCGCAGCCGTTCAATATGATACCCATAATCAAAAAAGTTGCTAATAAAATCCGTTTCATATTGTTATAATTCTCGTTTCTTTATAAAGGCCATAACATCTTTGAAGGTGGCCGTGCGCTGTGTAAAAGTCAAATAAAGGCCCGCCACAAAGGCAATTTTGAGCAGCATCCGCAGCAAATCGCTCCCGATGGCGGCGAATGCAAAGTGCGCCAGAGTGACCAGCAGCAAAGCTATTGCAAAAAACGGCACGGTGTCCTTAAGAAGGTCAATAAATCTGACACCGATAATGTCGCGTGAGAGAAGGTACCAAACCACCACCGCCAGATAGTTGGCTGCGGTGACGGCCGCCGCCATAGTCACCAGACCGAAGCTGTAAGTGAGGAAAGCGGTGGCAATCTGCACCGCTGCATTAATAAGCGTAAAGGTCAGGAAGCGGTCGCTGCGGCCCGCCGCCATAGCCGCCTGGTTGAACAGAGTCTGCACCAGGGTCGCCATAAAATAGAGGCAATAGATGCGCAGGATGGGCACCGACGGGGCGAATTCCGGGTTTATCAGGTTGATGAATTCGGGGGCGATGAGGCCCAGGCCCAGCATTGCCGGGAAGGCCGCGAACGCCACGAACCGAGTCAGCTTGCGGAATATGGCCCTGCGGCGGTCGGCATCGTCCCGCGCCACCGCCAGCACCGGCTGTCCGACGCTTGTCACCATACCGCTGAACACCTGGTTAGCCATATTGGCCCACTTGCTGCCCTGGGTATAGACGCCCACCTCCGTTTTGGAGTATGCGCGCCCCAGAATAACAGAGAAAATATTGTTCTGAATTTGTGTAACGAACGATGCCGCCACCAGCCTGAAGCCGAACGGGAACATCTCCCACACCGGCTTGAAGCAGATTTTGAAGTTCGGCTTCCACGGCGTGAAAAGGACCTTGAGCAGCGACGTTACGAACGATTGCACCACCGAATGTGCCACCAGCGCCCAGTAGCCGAAGCCCTTTATGGCCATCACCACCGCCACGATGCCGGCAATCAGCGCGCCCGAAATGTCCATCGCCGCCCTCTGCCGTATCATCATCTTGCGCAGCAAATAGGCGTCGGACGATATTGAGCAGCTCACAAAAAAGAACGACAGGAACAGCAGCCGCGCCACTTTTACCAGTTCCGGCTGGTTATAGAAGCGGGCGATGGGCTCCGCCAGGAAAAACAGAATCAGATAGAGACACGCGCTCACGGCAATTGTAAACCAGAACACGGAGTTGTGGTCTTCCGCGCGAATCTCGCCGCGGTTGATGAGCGCCGCCTTGAACCCCCCTTCCTGCATTGTGGTGGCGATGGCGGTGAAAATGGCCAGCATCCCCACTATGCCGTAGTCGTCCGGCGACAGGCGGCTGAGCAGCACTAGCCCCACAACTACGCCGATGAGCTGCTGGAGGCCGTTGTTCATACCGCCCCAGAAAAGCCCCTTGGCCGTCTTGGTCTTGAGATTAGCTTCGCTCATATCAGAGCAAATTTAGCAAGAATAATATTATCTTTGCTCTGTATGCCAAAAATAAAGATATATACCCGCTCTTTTTCGCCGGAGTTGTACAAGCTTTCAAAGGGTTTGTTTCCGGAGGGGGTGGAGGCGGTGCGGCTCACGGACCGCACGGCCGACGGTTACTTTTACGCTATGCTGCGCGACACCGGCTGCGACATTGCCATCAATATAGACGAGGATGCTTTCGTGACCGACCCGGAGGCGGTGATGGCGCTGGCGATGCGGGTGTGGGAAGAAGGCTGGGCCAATGCCGGCGCAAGCGACTGCGGCCCCGGCTGCCCGCGAAGCCACAACCCGATTGTAACCAACCCGTTCTTCAATATCTTGAACCTCAAGCTGATACGGGAGAAATACGAGGGGCCGGGGCAAGTCAGGGCGTTCGATTATCGCGCCGTAAAGGAGCAGATGAAAGCGGCCTTTTTGGAACAGTCCGACCCGGGAAACGGCGACTTTGACATATACGATTTTGAGCCGTATTACAGTTTCTACCTCTGGCTGGCATACAACTTCAAGACGCTATACCTCCCCGCCCGCCGGCACCGCGACGGAATGTCCACAATACTCTCTGACGGAGCCGGACACGACCTTTGCCTGCACAGCTGGATGGCCCGCAAATACAAGGTCCAGATGGACCAGACCTACCGTATTGATTCTTTGATAAACGAGGCATACGCCCTGCGCGGCATCCCGCGGCCGCATTTCTCCCGCTGGCAGCAAGCAGGCTTTGCCGCCGAACTGGCATTCAGCTATTTCAAGAAGGTGTTCATCCGCGTCTCCCGCTGGCCCGGGAAACTGGCCCGCAAGGTGCGGCACATCAAAGAGCAAGCTTGATTTCCGCAACCCGCCTTGTGGCGGTGGTGATTTTGTGGCGGTCGTCGATCCGATAGGGGGCGACGGCGGCGATGTGCTCGCCGGAGGCATCGTTCCAAAAGACAATCCCGGCGCGTTGTTTCTGTTCCAAATCCAGTTTAAGGTCGGTGAAAAAGTCGCTCACCAGGCGGCTGCCGTGCATTCCCAGCGGGGTAAAGCGGTCGCCCTGGCGCCAGGGACGCACTTGCAAGGGTGGTTGCAGCGTGTCGGCATCGGCATACAGGACACCTTCCGGATGCCTGCGGGGGTCGAAACCCTCCGGAGCGTCAAATACGCGCACTTCCAAAGTGGGGGTCGCAGCCGCTTCCAGCGGATATATCTTGAAGAAATTGCGGTCGCGCAACAAGCGGTATTTGGCGCTGGTGAACTCCTTGCCGCTCTGGGCGCCGATGGCCTCCAGCGCGTCGGCAACCTGCGAAGAGGTAAAGCCAAACGGCTCCAGAATGCGGTACATCCAATATTCTTTGTGCGGCTCGGCGGCCAGAGCCGATATAGAAATGAGAGTGGCATCGCCCTCCGTGCTGCACAGTGCGTCGCGCCGCTCGGCGAACAAACCATCCAGCACACCGGCCGCCTGGCGCCAGCGGGCCATATCGGCGGTAAGGGTGTCCAGATAGGAAGGGTTTATCTTTTCGAATTCGGCAAACACGTTGTGGCGGATGCGGTTGCGGGCGATGGCGGTGTCGCCGTTGGTGATATCTTCACGAAATGCAATCCCATTCGCCGCAGCAAAGGCCTCGATGCTCGCGCGAGAAAAGCCCAGCATTGGCCGCAGGATGTTCCCGTTCGCCTCCCGGATGCCGCAGATGCCGTTCAGGCCGGTGCCGCGCAGCATATTCAGCAGCATAGTCTCGGCGCCGTCGTTTTGGTTGTGGGCCACCAGCAAGTAGCCGTAGCCGTGGGCTGCCATCAACTCAGAAAACCAGCCGTAGCGCAGCTCGCGGGCCGCCATTTCTATGGAAACACCCTTTTCATCGGCATAAGCTGCGGTGTTGAACTTCTTGGTATAGAAAGGGATACCGGCAGCGCTGCACGTGGCGCGCACCAGCGCTTCGTCGGCGTCGCAATCGCCAGGCCGCAGCATAAAATTGACGTGCGCCACCGCAAAGGGCAGTTGCAGTGGGCAGTGCCGCACCAGGTGCAGCATAGTCATTGAGTCGCAGCCGCCGCTCACTGCAAGCAGCAGCGGGCCGCGCCGGCCGTCCAGCAGCCTTTCCAACGCGATGTCAAAGGCGCGCTGCACTATTTGAAAGTATATGCGAAGGTGATGCCCGCAATCTCTTGGAACTGCAGGGCGGGGAAGAGCTTCACGTTGCCCTCTTCATCTGTAATGGGGCTGCCGTCGGGGTTGTACAGCGTTTTGAACTTGATTTTATCGTCGTATATTGCGCGGCAGTTGAGGGTGAACGAGATGTATTTGGTGAGCGGTGCGCTAATGGCCAGCGTCCAGTCGCAGGTCAAATTCTGCGGATTCTTGAGATAATTGGAGAAGGTGTCGAACGTGGTGTTCACGGTGAGCCCCTGCACGCTTGCCGACGCGGTGAGGCGCAACTTTGCACCAAGTTCCCAGCGGCAAAGCTTGTCGGGCTCGTTGCCGTAGCGGACCCGCAAATCGGGGTCGGAGACAAACTGCACGTTGCCGGTTAGCGGAGTGAAGGTCACCGAGAACCCTTTGTGGGTCCAGCTGGCACCGGCACCGAGGGTCATTGTGGCGGGTGCGAAGAACCGCGACACAATGTCGCTGCCTATGTTGCCGGAATAACCGGGGCTTATCTGCGACTTGAATGCGTAGCCCAGAGTGCCGCTGAAGCCGTTTTTGAGGGCATAGCCAAGGTCGTCGTTAAGAATAATGTAGTCGGCGCTCTTCTGGAAGCCTACGCCAAAGGTCTGGGTAAAGCCGTAGGCCATTTGCAGGCGGTTGTTGAAGGTTATTCTATCCTTGGCATAGTTTGCTTTGGCGTCTATGGTAGAGCCGAAAGTGGCGCTGCCGTTGCCGCCCGCGGCCCAGTCGGTGAGCGATGTCTGCCGGAAGGAGAGGGTGGTGAGGGCCTCCGCGGTCCAATAGTTGGGCTTGGGTGCGGCTGCCTCCTGGGCGGAGGCATAAAGCCCGCCGAGCAAAACAAGAGCAGCAAGAATAATAACCTTTTTCATATTAATATGCCTTTGCAAATACAACTCTGCGGTGAGACGGCTTGCCGCTGTAAACGCACTTGCCCTCCTCTTCGCAAACAAAGCTGTCGATGGGGATGCAGCGGATGGTCGCCTTGGTCTCCTCCTGGATGCGGGCCTCGGTCTCGCCGGTGCCGTCCCAGTGGCACAGCAGGAAGTAACCCTGCTCAATCTTCTCCTTGAACTCGTCCCAGGTATCCACCTTGATAGTGTGCTCGGCGCGGTAGTCGAACGCCTTCTTGTAGATGTTTTCCTGGATTTCGTCCATAAGGGCTTTCAGGCGCCCGGCCAGGCCCTCTTCGGGCATACTCTCCTTGGTGAGGGTGTCGCGGCGGGCAACCTCCGCCATACCGGCGGCCAGGTCGCGCGGGCCGATGGCAACGCGGGCGGGCACTCCCTTGAGCTCCCACTCTGCAAATTTAAAGCCGGGGCGCAGGCTGTCGCGGTCGTCAATCTTAACCGTGAGGCCGGCCTTGACGCACTCGGCCTTTATTTCGTCCATCTTGGACAGGATGGCTTCGCGCTCTTCCTGAGTCTTGTAGATGGGCACCATAACCACGTGGATGGGGGCCAGCTTGGGCGGCAGCACAAGGCCGTTGTCGTCGCTGTGCGACATAATGAGAGCACCCATAAGACGGGTGGAAACGCCCCACGAGGTGGCCCACACATATTCCAGAGTGCCCTCCTTGCTGGAGAACTGAACGTCGAACGCTTTGGCAAAGTTCTGCCCCAGGAAGTGGGAGGTACCTGCCTGCAGCGCGCGGCCGTCCTGCATCATAGCCTCTATGCAGAGAGTGTCGATTGCGCCTGCAAAGCGCTCGCTCTCGCTCTTGTGGCCCACAATCACCGGCATCGACATATATTCGCGGGCGAACTTGGCGTATACGTTCACCATCTTTTCGGTTTCGGCAACTGCCTCCGCGCTGGTGGCGTGGGCGGTGTGACCCTCCTGCCACAGGAACTCCGCGGTGCGCAGGAACAATCGGGTGCGCATCTCCCAGCGGACCACGTTGGCCCATTGATTAATTAATATAGGGAGGTCGCGGTAGGAGTTGATCCAGTTTTTATATGTGTTCCAAATGATGGTTTCGGAGGTGGGGCGCACAATGAGCTCTTCTTCCAGCTTGGCGTCGGGGTCAACAACCACGCCGTTCCCGTCCGGAGCCACTTTGAGGCGGTGGTGGGTAACCACCGCGCACTCTTTTGCAAACCCCTCCACGTGCTCCGCCTCGCGGCTTAGGAACGATTTGGGGATGAAGAGGGGAAAATATGCGTTCTCGTGTCCGGTCTCCTTGAACATCTTGTCCAGGGCGTCGTGCATCTTTTCCCAAATTGCATAGCCGTAGGGCTTGATTACCATACAGCCGCGTACAGCAGAATTTTCTGCAAGATCGGCCTTGATTACTATGTCGTTATACCACTGTGAATAGTTCTCTGAGCGTGGTGTGAGTTCTTTTGCCATAAAAATTTAATGTTGGTATAAATATTGCTATCTTTGCTTTATAAACGACGCAAAATTACAAAAATTTAACAATAGGAGGACCATATTATGAAAAACAGACTTTTTATTTTATCATCGCTCCTGGCGCTGTTCGGGCTTGCATCCTGCAGCACGACAAGCTATTATTCTTCTCTCTACAACGACAGTATCTACAGCCGTCCTGATAGAGCCAGAGTTACTGTCGTGACCGACAGGACAGACAGCCCTGCAGATAGATATACGGTAGATGTATATGATTTGGACGAAGGCGAGACCTACGAAGCGCGTCTCCACCGCTTTGACGAGCCCGAGACCACCAGCTACATCGTGTATGTAGATTATTATGGTTGGGACAACCCCTGGTACAACCCTTGGTGGGGCCCCAGCTACTACTACAGCTGGTATTCTCCCTGGCGTCATTCTTACGCTTGGTACAACACCTGGTGGTATGACTCCTGGTACGGCTGGGGTTGGCGCGATCCCTTCTGGTACAGAGGCTGGGCGTGGTACGATCCCTGGTACAGCCCTTGCTGGTACAGCTACGGCTGGTGGGGTCCTCACTATGGTCCTTACTACTATGGTTGGGACTATGGCTGGCACCATCACGGATGGGGCAGCAGCTTTGCCTGGCACGGTGGCGGCGGACATCACCACCACTATGACAGAGGCCCCGCACAGGGCATAAGCAACGGCCGCCGCTATGCAAACGGCAACTATGGCAATGCCAACGGCAATGTGCGTCACGCAACCGCAATCTCCAGCGCAGTGGGCCGCCGCGCAGACAACAGCAATATGATTGCACGGTCTTCTTCTGCAGCCCGCCGCAACGGCAATGCCATCGCAGCTGCTTCTACTTCCCGTTCAAGCGCTGCAACCGGCAGAATAGACGCCCGCCGCACTTCCAGGAACGCTCCTTCTACCGGCACCGCTACCAGCGTACGTGCACGCACCGATGCTTCTGCAGCACGCAGCACCGCTGCAACCTCCCGCAGCTCATCTGCAGCACGCAGCAGCTCCGCAGCAGGCACTTCCCGCAGCAGCTCCGCAGTGCGCACTTCCAACGGCGGCACCTTCCGCAGCACCTCTATGGACAACGCTACCCGCGGCACCAGCCGCAGCAGCGCAACCCGCAGCAGTTCTTCTGCAGTAGGCTCCCGCGGCTCTTCCAGCGCAGCTCCCGCACGCTCCAGCAGCTCTACTTCTTCTGTACGTCGTGGCACACCCACTTCCTCTGCAGCAACCCGTAGCAGCTCCAGCAGCCGCAGCAGTAGTTCTTACTCTCGCAGTAGTTCCAGCAGCCGCAGCAGCAGTTCTTACTCCCGCAGTAGTTCCAGCAGCAGCCGTAGCAGCAGCTCATATTCCGGCAGCCGTTCCAGCTCCAGCTCGAGCTCCAGCAGCTCCCGCGGCAGCTTCTCCGGCGGTGGTTACTCCGGTGGCGGACACTCCAGCGGCGGCGGTTTCTCCGGCGGCGGACATTCCGGCGGTGGCGGACACTCCGGTGGTTCGTCCGGCGGCCGCAGGTAACGCCTGCACGTTCGGTAAGCACTTCTCTATAGTCTGACAAGAAAAATTCGAAAGCAATGAAAAAGTTCAATATCATAACAATAGTATTGTTGGCAGCGGCCACAATAGGTGCAAACGCGCAAGGGATGGAAGACGCCCTGAGATATTCTCAGAGGTTCTACGTCGGCAGCGCCCGCACTATGGCAATGGGTAATGCATTCACCGCACTGGGCGGAGACCTGGGCGCGATGGGCATCAACCCCGCCTCCACGGCCCTTTACAATTGCTGTGAGTTCTCTATAACCGGCGGCTTCTCGTGGAACAACACTGTTGCCGGCTTGCCCGAGGGTTCGTTGCAGGATGTAACCAAAACCAAGTTCAACATCCCCAGTGTCGCAGCGGTGTTCTCGCTGCCCACCGGCAGGGATTTTGGCCTGGTAAGCTACAGCTTCGGCTTCGGTATGAACAAGGTCAACAGTTTTAACAGCCGCGTGGCATTCCGCGGGCAGGATACCGGCAACAGCTTGCTTGGAAACATAGCAGCCGGGCTGGAGGGCTTGGACAACAGCTATCTGGATGCAGATGACGCGTTTGACGCCCGCATCGCCACCTGGCAGGAGATTCTTGCGTGGGACACCTACCTTATTGACCCGTTCGAAGATTACAGCGACTCTTATATCGGCGCCACCGAAAACATTTTTGACGACGGCGGCCTCGGAGTTGACAACCTGATGACCAAGAATTACAACCGTACCACCGGCGGCGGTATGTACGACATCCAGTTCAATTTCGGCCTCAACTTCAACGACAGGCTGTACCTGGGTGCAAACGCAAACATCACCACCGTTAATTTTGAGGACAGCAGGTACTACAGCGAGGCAGGTCCCGGACCCGACTATTTCCAGACCGCGTTCGACAAGATGGATTATTCCTTCTGGCAGGAGACCAGCGGCGTAGGTGCAAACCTCCAGCTGGGTGCAATATGGGTTCCGGCAGATTTCCTCCGTCTGGGCGCTACCTACACCACTCCCACCGTGTATGAACTCACCGACACCTGGCAGGAGACAATGAACGCTACCTTCGATGCCAACTATGTTGAGCACAATGCCGAGGTTTATTCCGAGTCTCCCATCGGCTCTTATTCCTACCGCGTGAAGGCTCCGTCCAGATTCACTCTTGGCGCAGCATTGGTGTTCGGCCGCGGCGGCCTCATCAGCGCAGATATCGAGCGTGTGAACTACAGCAAGATGGTGATGACCGACAGCAACCACTACGCCGACGCGTTCGAAGATGTCAACAAGGAGATAAAGGAGTACTGCCCCAGCAGCACCATCTTCCGCCTTGGTGCCGAGATGAACATAGTGAACGACTACTGCCTGCGCGCAGGTTACAACTGCTACTACTACAACGCACCTCAGTATCACTTTGTTTCTTTCGGTATCGGCAAGCGCATCAGCGAGAATTCCTCCATCGACCTGGCGTTCCGCACCAGCTTGAAAGACAATTACACTCTCAAGCCTTACGGCGACTACGCATTTGACGAAGACGGCGTTCCCGCAATAGTGGCAACCACCGCCAACGTGACCAGCGCTTTCCGTGACTTGATGCTCACCTACCGCGTGAAGTTCTAAGCATTTACATACTCAAAATAAGGGGCGGCCCACTTGGGTTGCCCTTTATTTTTGTACCTTTGCGGGGTATAAAACCATCGATATGAAATTCAAGAAAGATATTCTCCCTTACATTTTAATTGTGGTCCTGTTCCTGGCGCTGGCGGCGGCCTATTGCTACCCGGTGCTTCAGGGCAAAGTGATTGGCAATGCGGACGGCGTGAACGGCACGGCGGCGGTGCAGGAATGCGTTAATTACCGCCACGCGGAGGGGGGTAATTCCTGGTGGACGGGAGCCCTTTTCTCCGGTATGCCCAACTATCAGATTGGCGGCGCGCACTACCTTTCCGACAGGGTGCTCTCCCCGCTGCAGAAGTTCTTCCACTGGGGCCACAACAATCAGATAATGACCATCTTCTTCTATCTGATTGCATTTTTCATATTGATGCGGGCGTTCGGAGTTAGCCGATGGATGTCGGCGGCCGGCGCGGTGGCGGTGGCCTTTTCTTCGTATTTCCTTATAATTATCGGGGCGAACCACGGCGGCAAGACCAGCTCCCTGGCGTGGATGACGCTTATGATGGTGGGTATGCTGCTCATCTATAAGAAAAAATATGGCCTGGGAGCCGCTATGGTGATGTTTTTTACCGCGATGGGCCTGACGCCGCACCCGCAGATGGCATATTATATCTGCCTTATGACGGGCGTGCTGTGGTGCGCGGAGCTCTACCTCCATATCAAAGAGAAAAAGATGAAGCAGTGGCTGGTGTCCACCCTCATTTTTGCCTTCAGCCTGGTGATTGGGGTGGGGGTGACCAGCGCCAACACTTTCGCCAACCGCGAGTATCTAACGCAGACAATGCGCGGCGGGCACAGCGACCTGCACAAAGATGCGGCGGCCCCTGCGGGCGACGGTGGCCTGGATATAAATTATGCTACACAATGGAGCTACGGCATAGACGAGACGCTGACCTTTCTGGTGCCCAACTTTATGGGCGGCAGCAGCAACTACACTCTGGGCCGCGGTTCCGTGCTATATAAAGATTTGGTAGCCACGGGGGTGCAGCCCTCCGCCGCGGCGCAGTTCTGCGAGGCGGTGCCCACCTATTGGGGCGACCAACCGTTTACCTCCGGACCGGTTTATCTGGGGGCCATCGTGTGCCTGCTTTTCATCCTTGGACTGTTCATCGTGAAAGGGCCGTATAAATGGGCTCTGCTGGCCGCTACGCTGTTCTCTGTATTCCTGTCGTGGGGATACCACTTTATGCCGCTCACCAAGCTGTTTTTCAGCTGGTTCCCGCTGTACGACAAGTTCCGCACAGTGTCGTCCATTTTGGTAGTGGCGGAAATAACCATCCCGCTGCTGGGCTTTTTGGCCGTGAAGGCCATAGCCGAGGGCGGCGTAACAAAGAATCAGTTGCGCAAGGGCCTGGCGTGGAGCGCCGGGATTACCGGCGGTATCTGCCTTATCCTGGCCCTGGCGGGCAAAGGCCTGCTGCCGTTTGTGGGCAGCGGTGACGCCTATCTGGCGCAGCAACTGCCGGACTGGATTATGCCGATGCTGGTGGAGCAGCGTGCCGCTATGCTCGCTTCCGACGCCTGGCGCAGCTTGCTGTTCATAGCCCTTGGCGGTGCGGTGATATGGTTCTATGGCTCCGGAAAGCTCAAGGAGGGGTGGGCCGCAGCGCTGCTTGGAGTGCTCATTCTGGTGGATTTGTGGGGCGTGGACAAGCGCTATTTCAACGAGAGCTATTTCCAGACCAAGACCTCTTTCGAAAAGAATTTCGCCATTCAACCGTGGGAGCAGGCCATTTTGGAGGACAGCGACCCGCACTTCCGCGTTTTTAACGTGGCGGGCAACACTTTCAACGAAAACCGCACCAGCTACCGCCTCAAATCGATTGGCGGCTACAGCGCGGCCAAATTGCGCAGATATCAAGATCTTATTGACGAGCACCTGAGCCAGATGCATATGCCGGTGCTCAATATGCTGAACGCCAAATATTTCGTGACAGAGCAGGACGGGCTCTCCGTGCCGATGATCAACCCCGAGGCGCTGGGCAACGCCTGGTTCGTAGATACCCTGTGCGCGGTGCGCGGCGCCGATGCGGAGTGCGCAGCCCTTATGGAGGTCGATCTGGCCCGCACTATGGTGGTGGATACCGACGCCTTCGGCTCTTCGGTGGAGAGTTTCAAGCCGGCTGGCGAGGGGGCCGAGGTGCATCTGACGCTTTATAAACCCGACCGCCTGGAATACGATTGCACCAGCGCGGGCGGCGGCTCCATAGTCTTCTCGGAGATTTATTATCCTTACGGCTGGAAAGCCACCATAGACGGCGCTCCGGCGGAGCATTACCGCGCAAATTACACCCTGAGGGCAATGAATGTGCCATCTGGTGCGCACCACATTGTGTTTGAGTTCCGGCCCGACAGCGTGCGTCGCGGAGACGCCTTCTCAATGACCTGCATAATTCTGATGCTGGCGACCATCATAGCTGCTGCGGTGATGGGCTTACTCTCGCTCCGCAGAAAATAATGGTACACCCACCCATTATTTTTGCTATCTTTACAAGTTAATTGGTATTATGGCAAAGAATCCGTTCAAGCAACTGGCAGGGGAAACCGCAATTTACGGCCTGAGCACCATTCTGGCGCGGGTCGTGAACTTTTTGCTGGTACCTCTGTATACCAATATTCTCTCCCGGGAGAACTACGGTATTGTAACGGAATTCCTCGCCTACATAGCCATACTGCAGGTGGTGCTGGCGCTCGGCCTCGAAACGGGGTGCTTCCGCTACGCACAGAAGGAGAAGAATGCCGCGGACGAGGGCGATGCCACGGCCGACCCCAACCGCATCTTCTCCAACGCCTTTATGATTGTGCTGGGGCTTTGCCTGCTGTTTTTCGCGGGCGTCTCGCTCTTTTCCAAGGGTATTTCCACCGGCCTGGGCTATCCCGGCTTCCAAAACGTAATTATTTACGTGGGCGCCATACTGCTTATTGACACCGTCACCGCAATACTCTTTGCCCGCCTGCGTTACGAGCACAAAGCGCTAAAGTTCGCGGTGGTAAAGACGCTCAAGATTTTCACCGAGCTCGGCGTGAACCTGCTGCTCTATCTGGCTCTGCCTATTTATCTGGCGGGCCACGACGGGACGCTTATAACCAAGTTCGTGAGCGCCACTCCAGATTTTACTTACGCCATATTCGCGATATTCATCAGCTGCATCGTTTGCCTGCTGATGTTGCTCCCGGAGCTGTTCCGCCTGCGCTTTGTCCCCGATAAAAAGGTGTGCAAGGCGCTGCTTGTTTATTCCATACCGCTTATGCTCGCGGGGCTTCCGGGGGTTATGAACGACCTGCTGGACAGGGTTCTTATGCGCGGCTTGGACGGGCCTGCGTGGCGCGCCGACCTGGGCGTATATCAGGCCGGAGTTAAAATAGCGGTGATAATGTCGCTCTTTGTGCAGATGTTCCGCTATGCCGCCGAGCCGTTTTTCTTCCAGCGCGAAAAGCAGAAAGACTCCAAGACGCTGTACGCGCAGGTGATGACCTATTTCGTGGCTTTCTGTATGGCGGGTTTCCTGTTCGTGCTGCTCTATCTGGACGTCATCGGCCTTATGCTGGGCAAAGATTTCCGCATCGGCCTGGCCATTACCCCCATAATGCTTATGGCCTACGTTATGTTGGGGATGCAGTTCAACATAAGTATGTGGTACAAACTCTCCGGCAAGACTGGCTACGCGGTGTGGATTACCCTGGCCGGCCTGGCCGTGACCATCATTATAAACGTGCTGTTTATGCCCCGCTACAGCTATCACGCCGCCGCCTGGGCGCACATAGCCAGCTATTTAGTGATGATGGTGTTAGCGCTCGCTCTGGGAAACAAATATTACCCGATACCTTACAATTGGAAAAAGATAATAGCACTGATTGCGTTTGCGCTGGCAATTTACGGCGGAAGCCTGCTGCTGCCCGAGATGTCCCTGTGGCCAAAGATGGGCGTGCACACGCTGCTTATGCTGCTCTACCTGGTGCCCACGGCGCTTTATCTTTATAAAACCAGAAATACGATATGATTGTCAAGATAGTAAACAAGTCGCGTTACCCGCTGCCGCAGTATGCCACCGACCTTTCGGCCGGGATGGACCTCAAAGCCAATATAGAGGAACCTATAGTGCTGGGCAGCCTGGACCGGGCGATGGTTCCCACGGGGCTCTTTATTGAGCTTCCGGCGGGCTATGAGGCGCAGGTGCGTCCCCGCAGCGGCCTGGCGGCCAAGCACGGGGTCACGGTGACCAACGCCCCCGGCACCATCGACGCCGATTATCGCGGTGAAGTGTGCGTTCTGCTGGTAAATCTTGGCAAGGAACCGTTCACCATTAATCCGGGCGAGCGCATCGCGCAGATGGTGGTGGCCAGCCACGAGCGTGTGGAGTGGGAGAGCGTAGATGTTTTGGGCGACACTACCCGCGGCGCCGGCGGTTTCGGCTCCACCGGTGTGAAGTAGGACAAAATTTGAGCCCGAAGGGCGATGGTAAGTCCCTTCCCCGAGGGAAGGGATTTAGGGATGGGGATACGTAATAATAAGAATGTGCGTGAGGAAGAAGTTTCGCAATCTTCCTGACGCTCAAATAACCAAATAACTTAAATTGCGAAACTTGAGCTATGGACCTAAGAGGAGACAAGTTTAACGTAGAGAAGCTGTACAAACTGTTTTTAGATTGTAACGGCTACACTACCGACACCCGTGAAATTGCGGGCGGCGAAATGTTTTTTGCGCTGAAGGGCGACAACTTTGACGCGAACGAATTTGCCGCACATGCCATTGAGCGAGGTGCAAAATGCTGCGTCGTGGACAATGTGCACGTATACGAAAACTGCGACGCCGCCATTGCGGACAAGCTGATTGCAGTGGACGACACATTGACCGCCTTCCGCGAAATGGCGCGCCACCACCGCAGCCGTTTTGACATTCCCGTGGTGGGCATAACCGGCACCAACGGCAAAACCACCACCAAGGAGATGATAAACGCCGTGCTCAGCACCAAATACAACGTGACCTGCACCAAGGGCAACCGCAACAACCATATAGGCGTGCCTATGACGCTGTTGGAGATTACTCCGGAGACGGAGATTGCGGTTATCGAGATGGGCGCCAACCATCCCGGCGAAATAGAGGCCTCCGTGCAATTGGCCCTTCCCACCTGCGGCCTTGTGACCAACGTGGGCCGGGCGCACTTGGAGGGCTTCGGCAGCTTCGAGGGTGTTAAAAAGACCAAGGGCGAGCTTTATGACTGGCTCAGCGAACACGGCGGCATTGCCTTCTACGACGCCGACAACGACGACCTTTCCGATATGATTTATTCCCGCAAAGGGATGCAGCTTATGCCCTACGGCGTGGAATACACCGGTATGAGGGTGCTCAAGACCTCCCGCGTGAATCCCTACCTGACAATGGAGATAGAGACTGCAGATGTCGTGAGCCGCATAACCACCCATCTGATTGGTTCCTACAACGCCACCAACGTGGCTGCGGCCCTGGCGGTGGGCGGCTATTTCGAGGTCGATTTCGAGGCCGCAGTGGCGGCGATAGAGGCATACGTCCCGTCCAACAGCCGTTCGCAGCTTATAGACACCGGCCGCAACATTGTTATTCTGGATGCCTACAACGCAAACGCCAGCAGTATGAACGCCGCGCTGGACAATTTTGCGGCGACATCGTTCCCCAACAAGGCGCTGGTGCTGGGCGATATGCTGGAGCTGGGCAAGTTCTCGGCCGAGGCGCACGCCGACATCCTGGCCAAGGCACGCAAAATTACAAACGAGATATATTTGGTTGGCACCAGCGAGTTCAAGGCGGTGG
The DNA here is from genome assembly GCA_017616475.1 of Bacteroidales bacterium. GTDB lineage: Bacteria > Bacteroidota > Bacteroidia > Bacteroidales > UBA932 > Equibacterium. Next base: position 8,693 of record JAFZYD010000069.1, on the reverse strand, counting down.
CAGCGGACGGCGACCTGGTGTTCGACACTTCGCTGCAGCTCAAGGAGTTCTTCCGCAAAATGCAGCCGGAAGGCAAAACTATATTGATTAAGGGGTCCAACGCGACCCGCCTCCCGCTTATTATGGAGGTGCTTTAATACGCAGAAAAACAAATAGAACAGAATAATGAAGACTGTTTGGAAAATTTTCTTCGGCTCGCTGCTGGGTTGCCTGGTGGCTATGCTGATTTGCTTGTTCATAATGATTGGGATGGCCGGCAGCGCCGCGTCATCTGCAATGAAAGGCTCCGCCGCCCCCAAGGCCGGCTCCGTGCTGCGCATCGACCGCAATGCCTTGATATGCGAGCGTGCGGTTGAGGATTTGTCTATGGCGGCGTTCACAAAGCGCTCTACCGGCAGCAAGGTGGCCCTTCTGGACGCCGTCCGCGCCATTGACGCCGCTGCAACCGACCCTGCAATCAAAATGATTTATCTGAGCACGGAAGGCCTGGAGATGTCCATTTCCAACGCAGAGGAGGTCCGTGCCGCGCTTTCCCGCTTCCGCGCCAGCGGCAAGCCCGTTGTGGCCTACGGCGAGAACTTTACGATGCTCTCTTACTATCTGGCATCGGTGGCCGACAAGGTTATTATGAACACCAACGGCGAGACATTGATGATGGGTGTCGCTACCCAGGGCATATTCCTCAAGGACCTGCTGGACAAGCTGGGCGTGGACGTGCAGCTTATCCGCCACGGCAAGTATAAATCGGCAGGCGAAATGTTTATCAAGAACGCTATGAGCGACGAAAACCGCGCCCAGACTCAGGCTATGGTAGACGGAATCTGGGGCAGTATGGCAGACGAAATTTGCGCCAGCCGCGGCTTTACCCGCGAACAGCTGGACGGTTGGATTAACAACCTGGAGCTTAGCAACGCCCGCACTCTTCTGGAGCGTAATATGGTGGACACACTCTGCCATATAGACGAGGCCAAGGCTTATCTTTGCAACCTTACCGAGGCCCCCTCTATGGAGAAAATCAAGTTCGTGGCCCTCGGCGACTATGCAGGCGCCAAGCTGGCCGCTCCCGGCAAGTCCAAGGATAAAGTTGCCGTGCTCTACGCCACCGGCGAGATTGTGACCGACGGCGACACCGAGCAGAACATTGTGGGCGCCAAGTTTGCTGCCGAGATAGAGAAGGTCCGCCAGGATTCCTCCATCAAGGCGGTGGTATTCCGCGTCAATTCCCCCGGCGGCAGCGTGCAGGCTTCGCAGTTCGTACGCCGCGAAATACAGCTGCTGCAGGAGGTTAAGCCGGTGATTGCATCGTACGGCGATTATGCCGCTTCCGGCGGATACTGGATTTCCGCCTCCAGCGACAAGATTTTCTGCGACAACACCACCCTGACCGGTTCCATAGGCGTGTTCTCGCTGATGCCCAACATAGGCGGCGCAGCCAAGAAGACTCTCAAGGTCAATATTGAGACCGTTGGCTCGCACGAGCACAGCGATATGATTAGCGGTACCCGTTCCCTTAACGGCCCAGAGCTGGATTATATGCAGGCCTCCGTGGAGGATATCTACGAACAGTTCCTCACCCTCGTTTCCGAAGGTCGTGAAATGAGCAAGGAGGCTGTCGACGAAATTGCACAGGGCCGCGTTTGGTGCGGTTGCGATGCCTTCGGCATAGGTCTTGCAGACGAAAAGGGCGGCCTTGTGGACGCCATTGCCTACGCAGCGGCTGCAGCCAACCTGGCAGATTACAAGATTGTTGAGTGCCCCACTCCCAAGACCACTATGGAGCGCTTTATGGAGATGTTCGGCGGCGGCGCTTCGGTTAAGGCGCTTTTTGCCGGGCAGGAGCCCAAGACCGTCTGGGAGCAGACTCTCTCGCAGATTGAGAGTGCCTACAGCTTCCTGAATAATGCAGAAGAGGCAGTCGTGTACGCACGTATGCCCTACATTTATGAGATAAAATAAGTTTATGAAATCACTCGCAGGCAAAATACTGGCGGCGCTTCTGCTGGTGGCCTATGTTGGGGCTTCGTTCGGCTTCCGGCTGCACGAATGTTCCCTGGACCACACGGTGGAGGTGCTGTCGCTGCTTGCGGGAGACAGTTGCGAGGAGGTCCACCATCACCACTGCAGCGATGCGGCCCACTGCGGCCATCATCACCATCACTGCAGCGAGGACCACGCCGCGCCGCAGCCGGCCGCCGGAGTGCAGATTGCCGAGGCGGACTGCTGCACCAATTCACTTCACATTCTTTCTGACGAGCAGATTGTTACAGACGACGGCGGCGTTATTAATTGCGTCGTTTTTGCCGCTCTCGTCCCGGTGCCCGGCTTTATGACCGCGACTCCCGTGCTGGGCGTCTCGCAGGCCGCTTTTGCACCCGTGGCACCAGCCCTTAACGGGCGCACTATGCTCGCACTGTATTCTGTCATAAGGGCCTGATGGTGTGCCGGCAGCGCCGCGGCAAGCGGCGCGCATTTGTACAACCCCTTATATGACAGAGTATTATGAAAATCAGAAACCTTTTTACAACTATATTGTTTTTATGCCTTGCTGCTGGCGCTTATGCCCAGCAAGACTTGGATTTGCCCGCGCCGGGAAGCGAGCTTGCAGAGGAAGACACCCTGCAGGAGTCGGTAGCGACCTCCCGCCGCTCAAGCCTGCTGCGTTCCGGCAAGTTCAGGACGGAGGCCATCACCGCCGCCGGCATCTGCAAAATGGCCTGCTGCAACCTCGCGGAGAGTTTCGAGAACACCGCCAGCGTGTCGGTGGGCTATTCCGATGCCGTGACCGGTGCCAAACAAATCAAACTCCTGGGCCTCTCGGGTGTCTACACCCAGATGCAGGACGAAAAGATGCCCGTTATGCGCGGCCTCTCATCTACCTTCGGGCTCAATTATGTCCCCGGACAGTGGCTGGAGAGCATCCAGATAGCCAAAGGCCCCTCGTCTGTGGCCAACGATGCCGGCGGCATAACCGGCCAGATTAATCTGGAACACCGCAAGCCGATAGACGAAACGCCGCTGTTCTTGAACCTCTACGGCAGCAGCGACAAGATGTTCGACGGCAACATAATCTCCGCCCTCCAGCTGAACGACCGCTGGAGCACCGTGCTGCTCACCTATTTCTCCTACGGCAACTCTATGATGGACCACAACGCCGACGGCTTCCGCGACGACCCTACGGTGCGTCAGATAAACGTAGGCAACCGCTGGCTCTACTACGACCCGAGCGGCCTGCAGGTGCGCTTCGGCTTCAAGGTGGTGGACGACGACCGGGTGGGCGGCCAGATGAACTTCAACCGCACTATGGCGGGGCAGACGGCTCCCGCTGCGTGGGGCTCGCTTATCCGCAACCGTCTTTATAACGGCTATGTCAAGGTCGGGCTGCCGCTTACTGAAGACCAGGGCAGCAGTATTGCCTTTGTGTCCACCTCCAACCGCTACGAAACCGACGCCGCCTTTGGCTGCAACGATTATTACGGCCGTCAGAACAGTTTGTTCACCAACCTGCTCTATCACAACGATATAAACGAAAATCATACCCTGGAGGCGGCCCTCACTGGGCAGTGGGACGACACTGCAGAAGATTACCGCATCGGCACCTACGGCCTAGATATAAAGGACCAGTTGCTCATCCCGCACAAGATTGAGCCGCAGGTGGGTGCGATGGCAGAATATACCTACCGCAACGGCACAAAATTCACCGTGGTGTCCGGCGCCCGCCTGGACTGGAACGGCTATTATAACAAACTGATGTTCGCCCCGCGCATTTCTCTCAAATATGCTCCGGTTCACGATCTGGTGTTCCGCGGCAGCGTAGGGCGCGCGTTCCATTCACCCAGCCTGTTCGCCGACAACTACGGCCTGTTCACCTCAAACCGCCGTCTGCGCCTGGGATATTTCAAAGAAGAAGATCTGGCCCGCGGCTTCAATATGGATATGGAAGACGCCATAACGATGGGCGGCAATGTCACATACTTCCTGCCGCTGGGCGAAGAGGACGCCAGCTACATCAGCTTCGAGTATTTCCGCTCCGATTTTGACCACCAGCTGTATGCCGATACCGAGTGGGACGAGAACACCACCCTCATCTATATGACGCAGTCGCGCACCCAGACCATCCAGGCCGACCTTTCGCTCGATTTCAACGAGCACTTCAACACCCTGCTGACCTTCCGCTACACCGATCCCAAGGTGATGATTCCGGCAAGGGAAGGGGTTGCATCACACGTGGTGGTGCGCCCTATGACCAGTCTCTACAAAGGGGTGCTGAACCTGCAGTATAAGACCGACTTGAGCAAGTGGATATTCGACTTCACTACCCAGCTCAACGGCCCTATGCGCCTGCCGGACTACGCCGCCCGCGAGTGGGATATGGACTATTCTCCCGTCTATCCGGTGCTTTACGCCCAGATAACCCGCAAGTTGCGGGCTCTGGACATCTACGCCGGGGCGGAGAACATAACCGGCTTCCGTCAGCATAACGCAATAATTGGCGCTGACAATCCGTTCGGCAGCAATTTTGACGCTTCCGTGGTCTGGGGGCCGCTTATGGGGGCCAAATTCTATCTCGGCTTCCGCTATACTTTATGGAAATAACAAATAATAACATATCGAAATGAAAACCAGAATAACACTTTTGCTCACCCTCGCCCTTATAGTGATTTCGGTAAATGCATTCGCTCAGAAGAAGGCTAAAAAGGCCAATTTCGAAGAGGTGACCTTTGTCACAAGCATAGATTGTAAGAACTGCGCAAAAAAATGTAATGCAACTTTGCCATACGAGAAAGGGATTAAAGATTGTAAGGTAGATCTCCCTACCAAGACTATATATTTTAAGTTCGACCCCAGCAAAACATCCAAGGATAAACTTGCAAAGGCCATTGAGCGCTTGGGGTATACGGCCGAGGAGGTGGAAACGGTCAAAAAAGCGGACTAAACTATTACAGATTATTATTACATTTGCCGCAGTTAGATAATTTAATCTGCGGTTCAATGTATAAGATCCTGGAAAAACGTATGCTCGCTCCTCAGATTTACCTGATGGAGATTGAGGCACCGAGACTGGCCGCGGCTGCCCTGCCGGGCCAGTTCCTTATTATCCGCGACGATGAGAAAGGGGAGCGCATCCCTCTCACCGTAAGCGATTCCGACCCTGCGGGCGGGACCGTGACGGTGGTAATCCAACTTATAGGCCGTTCCAGCCACAAGATGGTGGAGCAATACGAGGTTGGTGACTCCTTTGCCGATGTTGTGGGCCCTTTGGGCAATCCGTCCGAGTTTGTGAACGCCAGTGCGGAAGAGCTTAAAGGCCGTCGCTATGTGTTTATTGCAGGCGGTCTGGGCACCGCCCCGGTTTATCCACAGGCCCGCTGGCTGCACGAGCACGGCGTGCCGGTGGATGTAATTATTGGCGCCAGAACCAAAGATTTGCTTATATACACAGATAAACTCGCCGCGGCCTGCGACAACCTCTACCTTTGCACCGACGACGGCAGCGAGGGTTTCAAGGGAGTCGGCACAGCCTGCCTGGAAGATCTTTATTCCAAAGGCAAAACATACACAAACTGTGTGGCCATCGGCCCTATGATAATGATGAAATTCGCCACCCTTACCTGTATGAAGCTCAACATACCCATCCAGGTAAGTATGAACACACTTATGGTGGACGGCACCGGAATGTGCGGCGCCTGCCGCGTGAGCGTGGGCGGCAAGACCTATTTCTCTTGCGTGGACGGGCCGGAGTTCGACGGAGCTCTTGTGGACTGGGACGAGGCGATGCGCCGTTCGCGTCAATATAAGCCGGAGGAGGCGGCTGCAATGGAAAGTTATGGCAAATAAGATCCCCAGAGTTGCAGTGCGTGAGCAGGACCCCAAGGTCCGTGCGCACAATTTCGAAGAGGTTTCGTATGGATACGACTCGCAGGAGGCTATGCTTGAGGCGAGCCGCTGCCTGCATTGCAAAAACCCCCGCTGCGTGGGCGGCTGCCCGGTCAGCATACAGATACCGGAATTCATAGCCCGTGTTGCAGAAGGCGATTTTGCCGCAGCTGCCGCTGTGATAGCGCAAGATTCGCTGCTGCCGGCGGTCTGCGGCCGCGTCTGCCCTCAGGAGACGCAGTGCGAAGGGCAGTGCATCCTGGGCGTCAAAGGGGAGCCGGTGGCCATCGGCAAGCTGGAGCGCTTCGTTGCAGATTATATGCACGCCCATCCCGAGGAGTCACAGGCGGTAGAAAAAGCCCCCACCAACGGTCATAAAGTGGCCGTCATTGGCAGCGGCCCCGCCGGCCTGGCCTGTGCGGCCGACCTTGCCAAGTGGGGCTACGATGTAACCATTTTCGAGGCTCTTCACAAGGCCGGCGGTGTGCTGGTATACGGCATTCCCGAGTTCCGTCTCCCCAAGGAGAAAGTGCTTGCCAGGGAAATAGAGGCCGTCACCGCCCTTGGTGTCAAGATAGAGACCGATGTTATTATAGGTCGCACCGTCACTATAGATTCGCTTATGGAAAAGGAGGGCTTCGGGGCTGTCTTTGTGGGCACCGGCGCCGGACTGCCGCGCTTTATGGGCATCCCCGGCGAGAACCTCAACGGCGTGTTCAGCGCCAACGAGTTCCTGACCCGCAACAACCTTATGAAGGCCTACCTGGACGACTATGCAACCCCCATCCACGCCGGCCGCAAGGCGGTGGTTGTGGGCGGCGGCAATGTGGCTATGGATGCCGCCCGCACAGCGCTGCGCCTGGGTGCCGACACCACCATAGTCTATCGCCGTACCGAAGTGGAGCTCCCTGCCCGCAAGGAGGAAGTTCACCACGCCAAGGAGGAGGGGATAGCGTTCCGTATGCTCACGAATCCCGTTGAGGTGCTGGGCGACGAAAACGGCAACGTGCGTGCCATCAAGTGCATCAAAATGGAGCTCGGAGAGCCGGACGAAAGCGGCCGCCGCAGCCCCGTGCCGGTTGCAGGCAGCGAGTTCGAGGTGGAGTGCGACACCGTGATAATGGCCCTCGGTACATCGCCCAACCCGCTGATAGCCAAGACCACACCCGGTCTTGAACGCACCCGCAAGGGCGGCCTTGTTGCCACCGAAGGCGGCGCTACTACCCGCGACGGCATTTTTGCCGGAGGCGATGCCGTGACCGGAGCGGCCACCGTCATCCTTGCAATGGGCGCCGGCCGCAAAGCTGCAGCAGAAATCCACAAGAAACTATCTGAATAATATATGGCTCAAACACCATCCATACCCAAGGGGACGCGCGATTTCGGTTGCATAGAAATGGCGCGCCGCAACTATATTTTTGACAATATTCGCGAGGTGTTCCGCCGCTTCGGCTATCAGCAGATAGAGACTCCCGCAATGGAGAATCTCTCCACGCTGCTGGGTAAATACGGCGACGAGGGCGACAAACTCCTCTACCGCATCCTCAATTCGGGCGATGCTTTCGCTAATGTAGATTTTGAGGGGCAGGGCAGCGCCGCAATAACCTCCAAGGTGTGCGAAAAAGGGCTGCGCTACGACCTTACGGTGCCGTTTGCGCGTTTTGTGACGCAGCATCAGAACGACATCAGCTTCCCGTTCAAGCGCTTCCAGATACAGCCCGTATGGCGCGCCGACCGTCCGCAGAAGGGGCGCTACCGCGAATTCTATCAGTGCGATGCCGATGTTATAGGCAGTACTTCGCTGCTCAACGAGCTTGAGCTGGTGCAGATTGTGGATATGGTGTTTGGCCGTCTGGGCATAAATGTCTGCATCAAAATTAACAACCGCAAGCTTCTCGCAGGTATCGCAGAGGTTGCGGGAGTCCCCGACAAAATGATGGACATCACGGTGGCCATAGACAAGATAGACAAAATTGGCCTGGACGCTGTTAAGGCGGAGCTTGCCGCCAAAGAGGTGTCGCCGGAAGCCATCGCCGTAATTGAGCCGGTGCTGCAGCTTTCGGGATCAAACGCCAGCAAGATTGCCACTATGCGGGCCCTGCTGGCCGGTTCGGAAATCGGCACCCGGGGCGTGGAAGAGATATCCCAGCTGTTCGACCTGATATCCGCAGCCGGCATACAGCAGACCGTTGAGCTTGACCTTTCGCTGGCCCGCGGTCTCAACTATTATACCGGTGCCATCTTTGAGGTCAAGGCGCTCGATTTTGCAATAGGCAGCATATGCGGCGGCGGCCGCTACGACGATCTGACCGGCATCTTCGGCCTCAAGAACGTCTCCGGCGTGGGCATCTCCTTCGGCGCGGACCGCATCTACGACGTGCTGCTGGGGCTCGACAAGTACCCCGCTTCGCTGCTTTCGGGCGCGAGCGTGCTCTTTACCAATATGGGAGAGAAGGAGGCCGCATACTGCGTGCCCGCAATTGCACAGCTGCGCCGCGAAGGCATCAGCTGCGTGCTATATCCGGACGCCGCCAAGCTCAAAAAGCAGTTCGAATATGCCAATCGCAACAATATCTCCGTGGTTGTGGTGGCCGGCGAAAGCGAAATGGCCGCCGGGCAGTTTACAGTCAAGGATATGGCCTCCGGCCAGCAGACCCCTGTAGCCAGGGAAGATCTGCTGCACTTTATGAAGGAACTGCTGTAAACAGTTTTTTTGGCAGTTATAAAATTATTTCTACCTTTGCAGTCCCAAACATCGCGGGGTAGAGCAGCTGGTAGCTCGTCGGGCTCATAACCCGGAGGTCGGAGGTTCGAATCCT
>JAFZYD010000003.1 GCA_017616475.1 Bacteroidales bacterium | reverse complement strand
GTGCAGGATACCCCCTTCCGACACGCTGAAATGGAAGTAATCGTGGTCCTCCTCCCGCACGCATTTCTCCAGGATGTGGGCGAACCGGCCCAGATCGTCCGGCCTGTGGTCGAACTCTATGAGCCACTGGTGACGCCCCTCTGCCGTGTCTTCGAACATAAGCGGGGCGACGGTGAATTCCAGCACCTTGGCACCGGTGGCGGCGCAGGTGTCGGCAAGCGCCTTTTCTGCCTGCTGCATAGAGAGATCCTCGCCCCAAAGATTGATGCACTGATGGGTGCGACCAACTATCACGAACCTGTAGGGAGCTTTCTGTGTGAAGCGCACCACATCGCCCAGGAAATAGCGCCACAGCCCGGAGGAGGTCGATATAACCAGCGCGTAGTCCACCCCGACCTCAGTTTGCCAAAGCGGCAGGGCGTGCGCGTCGGGCCGGCCGTATTCGTGCATAGGCACGAACTCGTAGAACACCTCGTAGTCCAGCGCCAGAATCATATCGTTGCGGCTGAGGTCGTTCTGGAAGCCGAAGAAACCCTCCGAAGCGTTGTAATTCTCTATGTATTTGATTTTCCCGGAAGGGAAAAGCTCGTCGAAGATGGGCCTGTACGGCAAAAAACTCATACCGCCGTGGGCAAAGAACTCCATATTGGGCCACATTTCCTCCGCCGTCTTCACGCCAGCCTTCTCCATTGTGTGGCGCAGCAGCACCAGGTTCCAATCCGGCGTGCCGCTGAAGGAGACCATATTTTTGCCCATAATGAGTTCGGCAATGGCGTCGTATTTCTCCCGAATGTCTTGAATCTGAGCGATTTTAGTCTCCGGCAGAATGTGCATTATTTTGCGGGCGCGCGGATGGATGGAGGCGGTCATAATGGCGCTCACATCCCCCACCTTGGCGGTTTCCGTGGTGTATTTGGGGTTGAAATTGCCCGAAAGGATAAGCGAATAGCCCTTGGCCACGTGCGAATCGCGGCACTGGTCCAGATAGCTGGCGGTGACGTCGCGGCCGCCCTGCTTGTGGCAGCGGGTGAGCCCGCGGTCCGAAACGGGGATGAACTTGATGCGGTCGCTGGTGGTGCCGGAGCTTGTGGCAAAAAACTTCACGCGGCCCGGCCAGAGCACGTCCCGCTCCCCTTTCATCATCCGTTCTATGTATGGTTTGTGGCTGCCGAAATCGCCGAATGGCACCTGGCGCGCAAAATCGGCATAGGAGCGGATTTTGTCGTAGCCGTGTTCGCGGCCCCACACCGTGCAGCGCGCCGCCCGCACCAACTTGCGCAGCGTCCTGCGTTGAATCTTCTCAAAATCGGACCCGAAACGCCTTATGGCGCGGACCCGGTGGCTGAGTACTATGCGGACGACAGGTGTTAATAAATCCATCTCTAAACAATTCGTAACTGCTAATATACGAATAATTGTTTAATTTTGCCCAATAAATTTTCTTAGAAAAGACTATGCAAGGACTTTGGACTATCCTGATGCTGGTGTGCTCCAACATTTTTATGACTTTTGCGTGGTACGGCCACCTCAAACTTGCGGAGATGAAGATTTCCAGCGGATGGCCGCTAATTCTGGTGATTCTGTTTTCGTGGGGCATCGCCTTTTTCGAGTACTGCCTCACCGTGCCAGCCAACCGCATAGGCTACATAGAGAACGGCGGCCCGTTCAACCTAATGCAGCTCAAGGTGATTTAGGAGGTGATTTCTCTCACCGTGTTCACCATCATCATAATGTTCGTGTTCAAGGGACAGGCCATCCAGTGGAACCATCTGGCCGCCTTCGCCTGCCTGGTGCTCGCCGTCTTCTTCGTGTTCTTGAAATAGCCCGTGGAGGCCAACGCACTGATACACAGCGATTAACGAGAAATGCTTGCACCCAAAACCAGTGCAAGCATTTTCCATAAACACCTATTACACAGATAATTATCCTCCACGGCACAAATCGCCAGGCACAAACCTCTACGCTCGCCAGGTCCCACGGCGCAAACCGCCAGACACCACCCCTGTGCCCTACGCCCGGGAGGCGTCCCGGCGGCGGGTCAGAACCAGCGCCAGGGCGGTGATGAGGGCAGCGACGGGCAGCAACAGATACTGCCGGTTGGCCTGCAGCCACATCCTCAGGTTGGCCACCCAGCCGATGCCGTCGAATTCGGGCTTGACAGGGAAAATATATGCCAGCGCCGCCGCCGACACACCTATGGCTATGCCCACCACCAGGGCGATTATCAACGCCGAGCGACCGGTGTGGCGGGTGCGGTCCACCTCGCTCTTGATGCCCTCCACCTCCGCCATGCGGCGGCGCGTCTCAAGAATAAAGGTGGGGTCCTGTTCGGGCCGGGGCTTGTTTTCGCGCAGATATGACTCTAATTGATTGTCGTTCATAATTTTATGTAATCTCTGAGGTGGTTGCGGCCGGTACTTAAATGATACTTGACGGTACCGGCGGGCATATCAAGTATAGAAGCAATCTCCTTTATGCTTCGGTCTTCAAAATAGAAAAGGACAATGGAGGCGCGCTCCTTCTCCGGGACCCGCTCCAGCGCCAGGTAAAGCTGCTGATAGCGGAAAGATGAATCGGCGGCGTCCGCGGCCGGCACCCGCAACTCCGGGCCCGACTCCATTGCGGAGAGGGTGTCCCGCCTGCGGCGGGTAAAGTCTATGAAGCAGTTGTAGGCAATGCGGAAGAGCCAGGTGCGGAACTTGGAGAGCCCCAGAAACGACCCAGACGCCACGTAGGCGCGCACCAGCGCGTCCTGCGCAAGGTCGTCTGCAGTAGCGGCGTCGCCGCAGCACAGCGAGAGCAGGAACCGTCTGAGAGGCTCCTGCTCCGGCTTTACCAGTTCGATGAACCTTTCGGATGTCACTACTCTTCTGCCTTGTTTTCCAACTCTTTTTCTTCTGCCTCAATTTCTCTTGAAAGCATACTGCGGCTCACGAAGAAAGAAATGAACAGCCCGAGTCCAATCGCCATCATCACGATGCCGGCAACCGAAAACATATGCAACCCCGTGTCGTTCCAGTTCAGGAGATTGACCGCCAGAAAGGCAGCGCCCATCAAGAACGTTATGCACGCCCCGGTGAGCTGACCCAACAGCCGCTCCTTGATGCCCTCTTTCTTTTTCTTCGCAGTCTTGAAGAAATTGGGATCGACGGGAGCACCCGCTTCGATGGCCTTGAGAGCCACCTCCGCCTTGCGGGAAACCTCGTGCTTGCGGGCATTCATCACCAGGAATACAATGAAGATAGGCAATACCACGCAAATGAAAATGGGGAGTAAAACGTCTTCTAAATAAGCCATAATAACTATCATTAATTGTTTAACCGCTTGTTAGACGAAAGTCGCGGCGAAAAGGTTGGAAAAAAATGCCCCCGTTGTGTGGGCGGGGGCAATTTAATATCTGTAAGACAAGAACTTACCAGTTCAAAATCTTTTTGAAATCGTACTCTGCGGGGTTGGGAACCAGCGCCTTTGCGGCCTCGTAGTCTGCCGGAGTAATGTAGTGGCAGATGTGGTTGTAGTAGTTCTGGGCAATGCCTCCGTCTATAGCCACGCGGCGCGGCGGAATCTTGCCGTCTGCCTGCTGCAGATCTTTAAGGTAGAGCGGATGTGCCTCGCCGTTTACATCGACATAAACCATACAGCCGGTCTCGCCCTTTGCGAAAAGCTCGTAAACGCCCATAGCCAGCTCGCTGCAGTAGGTCAAATCGTATGCGATGGGGTCCTGGCAGCGGACGTCGTAGCCTATTTCCACGGGACGGGTCTTTATCTTGAGACCGATTTTCTTGAATTCCTTGTCCAGGATATCGTTGAACAGGACGGCCTTGCTAATCTTGCCAAGCTCGGGGTGGCCGTGCTCGTCGTAGGTCATAGTGACGCCGGCATTCTTGATTTCCTGCGGGTCAAGGTCGTGGAACACGCCCTCGGCCACAACCACGGTACCGTAGTGGATACCCAGGAGCTTGCGCTTCAAAATGGTGGAGATGGCCAGCTTTACAATCTTGTCCAGGCTTATGGCGGTCTTGTTGAACATCTCCGGGATTATGGTCATAGGGCAGTGAGTTGCCTCGCCAATGCCCAGTGCCAGGTGGCCTGCGGAACGGCCCATAGCGCTTATCAGCAGCCAGTTGCCGGAGGTGCGGGCGTCCTCATAAACGGTGCGTGCCACATGCGCGCCCTCGTCCTTGGCGCTGTTGAAGCCGAAGGTCGGTGCGTTGTTGGGCAGCGGCAGGTCGTTGTCTATGGTCTTGGGAACGTGAATATTGCTTATGGGGTAGTTCTTGGCAGCCAGGAACTTGGCGATGCGGTTGGCGGTAGAAGCGGTGTCGTCGCCGCCCACGGTAACCAGCAGCTTAATGTTGTTCTCCTGGAACAGAGGCAGGTTGAAGTTCTTCTCAAAATCCTCGTCGGTGGGTTTGAAACGGCTCATCTGCAGGTAGCTGCCGCCGCGGTTGAAATATGCGTCAGCTTTGAAGAAGTCGATGTCTTCTGTGCGGGGGCTCTTACTGAAAAGGCCGGAATAACCGCCGTGCAGGCCAATTACGCGGAAGCCATTGTTGAGGAAAGTTTTTGCTACGGAGCAAACGACGGTGTTCATACCCGGAGCCGGGCCGCCGCCGCAAAGGATGATGATAGAATCTTTCATATCAATTATAATGTTCTAAAATATTATATGACTCTTGTCTTGAGCGTGGCAAAGTTAGCAGTTTTTTGAGTATATTTGCACGATATATTCCGCTACTATGTCAAAAATTTCAAAATCGGCCGCAAGGGAGCGCATAGAGGCGCTTTCACAGGAGCTGCGAAGGCACAATTACAACTACTATGTGCTTAACGCCCCCGTTATTTCCGATTTTGAATTCGACCTTAAGATGCAGGAGCTGCAGGCGCTGGAGGCAATGTTCCCGGAGCTTGTGCGGCCCGACTCCCCCACGCAGGTGGTGGGGAGCGACATAGCCCCGGCTCCGGAGGAGAAGGTGCGGCTGGAAGCCCGCCAGGCTAAAGGGCCCGCAACCGACCAGGCTGCGACAACTCCCGCACCCGCCCCGGCAACAGAAGCGACTCAAGCCCCGGCCAAACACACCGGCTTCGAGCAGATTACCCACAGGTATCCTATGCTCTCGCTGGGCAACACCTACAGCCGGGAAGATATGCTCGCCTTCTGCAACAAGATCGAGGCGGAAAACGGCGGCGCGCTGGATTATTCCTGCGAGATGAAGTTCGACGGCGTGGCAATATGCCTTACCTATGTGAACGGCCGCCTTACACAGGCGGTGACCCGCGGCGACGGCGTCAAGGGGGATAACGTCCTGGCCAACGTGCTCACAATCAAATCTATACCGCAACTGCTCAAGCCGGGCGACTGGCCCAGCGAGTTCGAGATTCGCGGCGAGATTTTTATGCCGTACGAGGCCTTCGACTCCCTCAATGCAGAAAAGGAGGAGATTGGAGAGCAGCCCTTCGCCAACCCGCGCAATGCCGCGGCCGGCAGCCTCAAGTTGCAAAGCAGCGAGCAGGTGGCCCAGCGCGGCCTGGACTGCGTCCTGTACCATATGCTGGGGGAAAACCTCCCCTTCGCCACCCATTCCGACGCCATCAAGGCGGCGGCCGCGTGGGGCCTCCCCACCAGCCCGCTTTCGGAGGTAAGGCGCGGCGCCCAAGCTGTAGTGGATTATATAGATTACTGGGACACCCGCCGCAAGGCGCTGCCATATGCCACGGACGGCGTCGTTATAAAGATCAACGACCTGCAGCTGCAAAAGCGGCTGGGCTTCACCGCCAAGAGTCCCCGCTGGGCCACGGCATACAAGTTCAAGCCGGAGCAGGCGCTCACCCCGCTGCTCAGCATCGATTATCAGATTGGCCGCACCGGCGCCCTCACTCCGGTTGCTAACCTGGAGCCGGTTCCCCTCTCGGGCACAATAGTAAAGCGCGCCAGCCTCCATAACAAAGACCAGATGGACCTGCTGGACATACGCATAGGCGACTGGGTTTATGTAGAAAAGGGCGGCGAAATTATCCCCAAGATTACCGCGGTGGAGCTCAAAAAACGCCCCGCGAACGCCGCCAGGCCCGACTTCCCCACCCTTTGCCCCGATTGCGGCACGCCGCTGGTTCGGGACGAGGACGAAGCGCGCCACTACTGTCCCAACCGCACCGGATGCCCCACCCAGATAAAGGCGTCCTTCGTGCATTTTGCCAGCCGCGACGCAATGGACATACTGGCGGGCGAGGCCACAATAGATCAGCTCTTCAACCTGGGGCTGATCCGCCGCCTGAGCGACCTTTACACCCTCTCCAAAGAGCAGCTTATGGCGCTGGAGGGGTGGCAGGAGAAATCTTGCGAAAACTTCCTCGCCAGCCTGGAGCGCAGCAAGAGCGTCCCCTTCGAGCGGGTGATTTATGCCGTAGGCATCCGCCACGTGGGCAAGACCACCGCCAAAACCCTGGCCAAGGCCTTCCCGGATATAGACCGCCTGTCCGAGGCCACTGCAGATGAACTCTCCCAGACGGAGGACATAGGCCCTATAGTGGCCGCCTCCATTGCGGAGTGGTTCTGCAATGCGGACAACCTGCGCCTCATAGAGGAGCTGCGGCAGCACGGGCTGCAAATGCAATCGCTCGCCCGCGAGCAGCTCTCCAATGCGCTGGAGGGCAAATCGATAGTGGTTTCGGGAGTCTTTTCCATCTCCCGCGAAGATATGAAGGGGCTCATAGAGGCCCACGGCGGCACCGCCACCGGCAGCGTAAGCGGCAAAACCAGCTACCTGCTCGCGGGCGACAAGCCGGGCGACGCCAAGGTCAAGAAAGCCACCCAGCTGGGCGTGGAGATAATAGACGAGGATACTTTCTTTAAAATGATAGGGAGATGACCGTGATAGAAGCCATAAAGTCCTGGTTCTCCCATTTGGCGGAGTTGGTCAAGAACCTTATAGAGTTTTTGACCTACGACATCTGGCGCCTGGACTTTTCCAAACCCCAGCGCTTCAGCGAAAAGGTGGTGCGCCGCATTCAGGTGGCCACTCTCACCGCCTCCCGCTTCTTCACCGGCCGCATTGGCCGCGAGTCGGTGTTCCTCTCCTATTATTCCGCAATTTCGCTGGTGCCCCTGGTGGCCGTCGTCATTTTCATCTCCTGGAGCTTCGGGCTGGACAAGCAACTGCTGGCAATGGCGCAGCCCTACATCACAGAAAACCAGCACATAGCGGAGATGGTGCTGGGCTGGGCCAACAACATTGTGGTGCAGACGCGCAGCGGCCTGTTCGGCGTCATTAGCTTTTTGGCCTTCATATGGATTGTCATCTGGCTTATGATCAGCATAGAGGACACCTTCAACCACATTTGGAACGTAAAGCGCTCCCGCAACTTTTTCAAGAGCCTGGGGGTGTACCTCCTCATATTGATTCTGATACCGTTCTTTTTGCTTTTCACACTTTACGGCGCGGGTTATTACACCTCCGTTATAAGCGAGATAAGCGAGTTCGGGCGCTACGGAATAATCAAGTTTTTCGCCTCCAACCTCTACTGGGTAATCTTCTACGGCGCCGCGGTGTTTATTTTTGCGCTTATGTACAAATATGTGCCGCACGTCAAGGTCAGGTTCCGCGACTGCGTAAAAGCGGCCGTCTGGAGCGCTCTGGCATTCATCTTGCTGCAGTATCTCTACCTTGAGGCGCAGATGGGCGTGACCCGCCTCTCCGGCGTGTACGGAGCGTTCGCGGCCATACCGCTGCTTATGATCTGGCTCAACTACAGTTGGCAGATTATACTGTTCGGAGTCTATATGACCTATGCGTTCGAACACGTAGACGACTTTGACCCCGACAACGACGAGTTGTGGGGCCGCCACCGCGCCCGCAGGCAGCAACGCCGCGATGCGGTCCGCAAGAAAACCGAAGCCCGCAGGGAGGCATACAAAAAACGTAAATTGCAAAAGAAGTAACAACCCCGATGAGCAGCACCTTTACACAAGAGGACGAATTGATTATCCGGCGCGAGTTTGAAAAGCTGCGCCTGGCCGCCCTGCGCCGCTGTGCGGACCAGGATCAGTACGACCTGGTGCTCAAGGCGTTCGAGTTTGCCAACGAAGCGCACCGCAACGTGCGCCGCCGCAGCGGGGAGCCCTATATAATCCACCCCATAGCGGTGGCCCGCATTGTGGTCCAGGAGATTGGCCTGGGCTGTAAATCGATTTGCGCGGCGCTGCTGCACGACGTGGTGGAAGACACCGAATATACGGCAGACGACATCCGCGGCGTGTTCGGCGACAAGATTGCCTCGCTGGTAGACGGCCTCACCAAAATAAAGACCGCCCTGGACAACGACAACCTCAAGGAGAAGCCCACCCGCAGCCTTCAGGCAGAGAATTTCAAGCGCATCCTGCTCACCCTCAACGACGACGCCCGCATTGTGCTCATAAAGCTGGCGGATCGCCTGCACAACATCCGCACCATCCAGTTTATGCCGGAATACAAGCGCGAGAAGATTCTGAGCGAAACAATGTACATCTTCATACCGCTGGCCCACCGCCTCGGCCTCTACAACATAAAGAGCGAGATGGAAGATGTGTGGATGCAGTATAACGAGCCTATGGAATACCGCCGCATAGACGGCGAGCTGGAGAGCCTTATGCAGAGCAAGGGGGACGACATCGAGACCTTCGTGAGCGAGGTGGACGGCATTCTCAAGGCCAACAACGTGCAGGCCCGCATAATCAAACGCCTCAAGAGCCCCTACTCCATATGGCGCAAGATGCAGCTCAAGCACATCCCCTTCGAACAGATATTCGACACCTATGCGGTGCGCATTATATTCTCTCCCAAACCGGGCGCTTCGGAGCGCGACCAGTGCTGGAACATCTTCTCCAACATAACCGGCCGATTCCACTACAACCCCAACCGCGTGCGCGACTGGGTCAGCGAGCCCAAGGTTAACGGCTACGAATCGCTGCACGTGACGGTGATGTATATGGGCATGTGGATCGAGGTGCAGATACGCTCGGAGCGGATGAACGCCATCGCAGAGCGCGGCGTGGCGGCCCACTGGGCCTACAAGCGCACCCAGGTGGGCGACCTTTCGGACGACACCCGCATAGACCGCTGGCTCAAGTATGTACAGGACATCCTGGAAAACCCGGACGCCAACGCGCTGCAGTTCCTGGACGATGTGCATCAAGAGCTGCTCACTTCCGAAATATATGTGTTCACCCCCACCGGCGACTCCCGCAGCCTCCCCAAGGGCTCCACGGCGCTCGACTTCGCCTTCAGCGTCCACAGCCAGATTGGCTGCCACGCAATTGCCGCCAAGGTCAATATGAAACTGGTGACGCTCTCCACTGTGCTGCGCAACGGCGACCAGGTAGAGATAATCACCTCCGACAACGCCAAGGTCAAGCTGGAATGGCTGGATTTTCTAAAGACCAGCAGCGCCCGCAACGCGGTTATGGAGGCCATCAAGGATATGAGCAAGGACAACGTCTCCCGCGGTATGAATATGCTGCGGCAGGCCCTTGCAGACCGCAACATCCAAATGCAGACCCGCGTACTGCGCAAGTTGGTGGATTACTACAAGATTTCGGGCGGCAAAGACGATTTGTACAACAAGATTGGCATAGGCCTCATAGATCTGGCGGATCTGGACACCGCCCTCAAGACCAACGCCCCGCAGCGCGAGGTGCAGATGTGGGGCTTCAAGCTGCTGGAGGCCAACGCCAAGCATCTCAAAAAGGAAATCGAGGACGGCACGGTGCATTTCCACACCTCCGATTGCTGCCACCCCATCCCGGGCGACAAGGTGGGCGGCGTTATGGGAGACGACAAAACCCTCACCATACACAAAACCAGCTGCCCGGTGTACACCAACCTTGCCGCCACGCAGGGCGACCGCATACTGGCGGTGCGCTGGAGCAAGCACTTTATGATGTCCTACCTGGCCCGCATCGCAATATCGGGCATAGACCGGATGGGCATCCTGCACGAAATCACGGACCGCGTGTCCAACCAATTCAACATCAATTTGCGTAAAATATCCATCGAGGCGCACGACGAAATCTTTGAAGGATTCATAGATTTGTATGTCCACGACACCGCCGACTTGGACAATATAATATCGTCGTTCGAGCACATCAACGGCATAGAAAAAGTAACAAGGGTAGATATCGAGTAATGAACAAACACACCATATTAGCGGCGCTGCTCATTCTGGCCACGGCCTTCTGCTGTGCCATTTCCCACTCCTGCGCCAACACCAAGGCCTCGCCCACCGGCGGCCCCAAGGACACCATTCCCCCCGTGCTGGTGAATGTCACCCCGGTGCAGGGCGACACCGCATTCCCGCGCACCGGCGGCGTGGTGAAGCTCCGCTTCAACGAATATACGGTGGTGAAAGACCAGAACGGCATCCTGCTCTCCCCGCCCCACAAAAAGAAACCCAAGGTTAAGGTAAAGGGAAAAGACATTGTGGTGACCTTCCAGGATACTCTCAAGGAGAACACCACCTACACCATAGACTTCGGCAACGGCCTGGCCGACAACAACGAGGGCAACATCGCCCCCAAGTTCGTGTACGCATTCTCTACCTGCGACACGGTGGACTCTATGTACATCTGCGGCCGCGTCGTGGATGCGGAGAATATGGCCCCAGTAAAGAAGGCGCTGGTGTCGCTATACGCCAACCGGCGCGACTCCTCCGTGATTCTGGACCTGCCGGACGCCGCTGGCCGCACCGATGATTGGGGTTTCTTCACCATCCGCCACATAAAGCCGCAGCCCTACTGGATATTCGCCACCACAGACGAGAACAACAACTACCTCTACAACATAGGCGAAGAGAAAATTGGCTTCAACGACACCACCATAATCCCCGCCACGGTGGTGCGCGACTCAGTTTACGAACTGCTAAGCTTCGATATGAAAGACACCCTGCTGTGCGAGGCGCGCCGCCCGCAAATTGAGCTGGCGGTGTTCAAGGAGTTCTTCTCCAAGCAGTTCATAAAAGACAAAGGACGCAAGCGGGACAAGTGCGGCTACGTGACCTTCGGCGCCCCCAACGTGGAGGTGTCTTCGTTCCAGATTCTGGGTGTGGATTCCACCGACATAATTATGCAGTACTCCCCCCAGCGCGACAGTTTTGACTTCTGGCTCAACACCCAGTACCCGCCGGAGGACAGCCTGTACATCACCATCTCCTATATGAAGACCGACAGCACCGGCAACCTGTCGCTGGCCACCGAGGAGTTCGCAACCGCCATAAGCAAAGAGCAGGCAGCCAAGGCCAAGACGGAGGACGGGCGCAAGGCGGCCGAGGCCGACACCCTCACCGACCTCAAGATAAACCTCAAGGACACCAACGTGGAACAGGACGGCATAGAGTTCCTCTTCAGTGTGCCGGTAGTGGATATGGAGCTGGATTCCATCTTGCTGATTACCACCAACACCCGCAACCAGACCGACACCACCAGCTTCACCTTTACCCAGGACACTGTGAACCGGATGCGCTTCATTCTCCAGAACACAGAAGAATACAAGCCTGGCTTCAAATATACCCTGCAGATTGCGGAGGCGGCCTTCCACGACGTGTATGGCCGCAAGAACAAGGCGGAGAAGAAGGATTTCCAGCTGCCCAACACAGAGAACCTCTCCTCCATCTCCATAAACCTCTCCGGAGTGGGCAGCAAGCGCTTCATACTGGAGTTGACGGACGACAAGTGCAAGACTGTGCACCGCAAATACGAGGTGCTCAAAGACGGCATATATGAGTTCCCCTACCTCAAGGAGGGAAAATATTCCTTCCGCATTACGGAAGACCGCAACAAGAACGGTTTGTTCGATGTCGGCGACCTGCTCAAATGGAAGCAGGCGGAGCCTATGAGGCTGTTCAAACTGCCGGACGGCACCACCGTTATAGAAATCAAGGAGCAAATGGACCTCATCCAGGACATAGACCTCAAGACACTGTTTGATTGATGATTAGAAAAGCTATATATGTAATGGCGATGCTGCTGGCGGTATCCTTTTCTGCCGCGGCGCAGCGGGACGTGGAGTCTACCCCTATGCCGGGCAAGCGCAACAAACCGCTCGGTAAGCCAAGCGAAGAAAAAAGCGACAACAAGCCGGGCAGCGAGCCCGCCGGCAAGGCGGAACTGGACACGGTGTTCACCATCACAGACTATAACGCCGAACTCCCCAGCGGCGCCGACATCCTGGCCCAGGACGTGTCTGTGAAGCCCATCAAGAAATATCACAGCACCCATATGATTGGCCTGCGCTACGGCGTGAACCTGGCGGGGGCCCAGTTCAGCCCGGACGTGAAGCCAGGCAACGTTTGGTGCCTGCACAACTACGGCATTGTGTACACCTACTACAACGATTTGTGGGATATGCTTGACAATTTCGGGGTACAGGCCATAGCCCGCCTCAACAAGGAGGGATTCACGTCGGAATACATCCCCGATATGAAATATACCGTGGCAGAGGTAGATTTGATGACCAACCTCCGCTTTAACATAAAGAGTTTCCGGATTGTGGCCAACGTGGGGCCCTACGCCGGCTACCGCATAAAGAACGACCGCGAAAACGGGGAATGGATTTACTACGACAACCGCTTTGACTACGGTCTGATTTTCGGCGGCGGCCTCGGACTCGGGTTCGGCCCCTTCGAATTCCAGTTGGAGGCCAACTACAAATGGGGTCTGAGCAGCTATTTCCACACCTTCTACTATAGCGACGAGTACTGGTTCTTCAGTTACCCCCGGGTTTGGATGTTCAGCGGCACCTTGTATTATAAGTTCTAAATGAAATATCTCAGTTGCCAAATAGGAAATGTCACAATAGGTCATGGCCACCCCATCGCCGTGCAGAGTATGTGTGACACCGACACCCTTGACATAGAAGCCAGCGTGGCGCAGTGCAAGGCGCTTGCCGCCGCCGGCTGCGACATAATCCGACTCACCACCCAGGGCCTCCGGCAGGTGGAAGCCCTGGCGCAAATCAAGGCCCGGCTGCGCTCCGAAGGGATATCCACTCCCCTTGTGGCCGACATCCATTTCAGCGCCGACACCGCCCTGGCCGCCGCCCGCGTTGCGGAAAAGGTCCGCATAAACCCGGGCAACTTTTCCAAGGACCACAAGGTGGCTATGGACAAGTTCGCTCTGCTTATTGACCTTTGCCGCCAGACCGGCTGCGCGCTGCGCATAGGGCTCAACCACGGCTCGCTGGGAGAGCGCATCACCTCGCAATACGGCGATACCCCGCTGGGTATGGTAAAAGCCGTTATGGAGTGGCTGCAGGTGTGCGTGAGCAAGGAGTTCTACAACGTTACCGTCTCCCTAAAGGCCAGCAACACCAAGGTTATGGCGGACGCCTACCGGCTGCTGTACAAGACTATGGCAGAGGAGCTTGGGCTGGTGTTCCCGCTGCATCTGGGAGTCACCGAAGCGGGCGCGGGCGACACCGGCCGCATTAAATCGGCGGTGGGAATAGGCACCCTGCTGCGCGAAGGAATTGGCGACACCATCCGCGTTTCGCTTACCGAAAATCCGGTGAACGAAGTGCCGGTTGCGGCCGCGCTGCGCGATTTGGCTGCTCAGCCCGCCCCCGACCCGGACGCCACAAGTTTCACCGTGGATGCACAGGACCACAATTCGTTCATAATACAAGCCGCCTATCTGGCCGGCCCGGCACTGCTGGACCATCGCATAGACGACTTTTCGCTGGCCGCAACGGTGGCCGGCAAACCGCTCTCTGAAGCGCAAATAGAGGCCTTCAAAGACGACCTTATGCAGGCCTGCCGCCGCCGCTTCACCAAACCCGAATACATCGCCTGCCCCGGCTGCGGGCGCACTTTATATAACATCCAGTCGCTCCTGACCGAGGTGATGGAGGCCACCAAAGAGTTCGCGGGGGTCAAAATAGCCGTTATGGGCTGCATAGTGAACGGCCCGGGCGAGATGGCGGATGCCGACTTTGGCTATGTGGGGGAAGGGGGCGGCAAGGTGACACTCTACAAGGGCTCCGAGCCGGTGATGCGCGGCATTCCCCAGGAAGAGGGGGTCGCCCATCTGGTAGAACTGATACGCGCTAACATATAACTGTTTCTGTATGAAGAAATTTGCCGTTGCCACGCTGCTGGCACTTTTGTTTGTTTGCTGTTTTGACGCCGCCGCACAAACCAAAAAAGAACTCGCGGCCTGGTTCGGCACCACCTGCGATTCTATTGTCAACTGCATCCAAGGCAGCAGCACTATGAAAGGCAAACTAACCGTGGAGCGCGTCGCGGTGAAAGATAAAAAACTTGAAATCCACTTTTCCCGCTACATAAGCGACCACGCCCTGCGCTACGAGGACCTGGGGCGCATCAACCGCATCATCACCAAGACGATGCCCGACAAATACAAGGAATACCGCAACAGTTTCGAGGCCTATTCCAACGGCACCAAACTCTCTAAACTGGTGAGCCGTCACGCCAGCGGAATGAGTCCGGACGCCGCCGCCAAGAGCAACCGGTTCGAGCCGGAGGCGCGGCCGCTGGTGCGCAACACCTCCCGCAATCTCTCCGCCCCCAAGGGGCTTACCGGGCGCCACATCGCCCTCTGGCAGAGCCACGGCTATTATTACGACCAGAACAACGCCACCTGGAAGTGGCAGCGGCCGCGCCTATTCTGCACCTGCGAAGACCTGTTCACCCAGAGTTTCGTGCTCCCCTACCTGGTGCCTATGCTGGAGAACGCCGGGGCGGTGGTTATGATGCCGCGCGAGCGGGACATCCAGAGCCGGGAACTTATAGTGGACAACGACACCAACGGCAAGGACGGCGTCTACAGCGAGGTTTCGGACGAATATAAGTGGAAACCCCTCTCCAAGCCCGGTTTCGCCCATCTCAAGGAGATTTACTATGAGGGGGAAAATCCGTTCACGGCCGGCACCGCCCGCTGCGTGGAGTCGGTGGAGCGCGAAGAGGCCCAGTCGCTGGCCAAATGGGAGCCAGAGATAGAACAGGAGGGCGAATATGCGGTGTACGTTTCGTATGCCACTACCGCCACCAGCACCAAAGCCGCCCGCTACACCGTGACCCACAACGGCGGCGAAACCACCTTCCTGGTGAACCAGACTATGGGCGGCGGCACCTGGATTTACCTGGGCACCTTCGGCTTCCGCCGCGGACAGGGAGGCCAGGGGGTCACCCTCACCAACAACACCGGCAACGAGGGTGAAACCGTAACGGCGGACGCGGTTAAGTTCGGCGGCGGTATGGGCAACATAGCCCGCAGTCCCTTCCCCACCACAGAAGACGGCAAGCCGCGCAAGCTGGGCTACGACGCCTCCTCCGAACTATCCGGCTACCCCCGCTGGTGCGAGGGGTCCCGCACCTGGCTGCAATGGGCCGGAATGGTAGATACGGTATATTCAATATCCTCTTTTGCAGACGATTACCACGACGACTACACCAGCCGCGCCCGCTGGGTCAACGCCCTGCTGGGCGGCACCTCCCGCAACCCTAAGGAGGCTGGCTACAACATCCCGCTGGACCTTTCGTTCGCCTTCCACTCCGACGCCGGCATAACCAGCAACGACTCCATTGTGGGGACGCTGGCCATCTACACCAAGACCTCCGAGAACAAAGAGAAATATGCCCACGGCGGCGACCGCAACATAGGCCGCGAATATGCCGATATGATCCAGTCTCAGATAGTAAGCGACATACAGGCCACTCTGGAGCCGCGCTGGAGCCGCCGCGGCATCTGGGACAAATCTTATTACGAGAGCCGGCTGCCGCACATCCCCGCTATGCTGCTGGAGCTCCTCTCCCACCAGAATTTTGCCGATATGCGCTACGGCCTCGACCCCAATTTCCGGTTCGTGGCGTCGCGCGCGGTGTACAAGGGGATGCTCCGCTTCCTCTCCTACATTAACGACACCGATTTTGTGGTGCAGCCGCTCCCCGTGCGGGCCTTTGCCGCCGACATAGTAAACGGGCAGGCGACCCTCACCTGGGAGCCCACCCCCGACCCGCTGGAGCCTACTGCGGAGGCGGAGAGCTATATAGTGTACACCCGCATAACCGATCCGGCCACCGTGGGCACCTTCCGCGGCGACCCGGAGGCGGGCCTGGACGGGTTTGACAACGGCGTTGCGGTATCGTCCCCATCCTACAAGGTAAAGATCCAGCCCGGCAAGATATACAGTTTCAAGGTGGCTGCAGTTAACGACGGCGGCGAGAGCCTCTGCTCCGAGATTCTCTCCGTGGGCCTGGCACGCGGCGCCACCACCGCAGATGTTATTGTGGTGAACAATTTCGACCGCGTGGCGGCCCCGGCATCATTCGCCTGCCCCGATTCCACCTTCGCCGGCTTTATGAACGACATAGACGGCGGTGTCCCCTACCTGCGCGACATAGCCTTCACCGGAGCCCAATATGAGTTCCGCCGCAGCGCGGACCATCTCAACACCGAGCCGTCTTCTTTCGGCGCCAGCTACGGCGACTGGGAAACCCGCGCCATAGCCGGCAACACCTTTGACTATCCTCTTATCCACGGCGCCGCAATTATGGCGGCCGGCAGCAGTTTTGTGTCGGCTTCGCGCCTTGCGGTATGCAACGGGGCAGTAGATTTAAAGAAATACCGCATTTGCGACCTCATTTGCGGCAAACAAGTGCGCACCCCTACCGGATATATATCCACCGGCAAGACGGGCAAAAACAGCCTTAAAAGAGCCATCTCGTATAATGTATTCCCGGAGCAGCTGCGCACCGCCCTGGCGGATTTCACCAAGAAAGGGGGCTCGCTGCTGGTTTCGGGCGCCTGGGTTGCGGGCGACTGCCGCGACCGCATCTACGATTTTGACATAGACGCCGAAATGCTCAAGAACGAAATTGAGCCGGAGCAGAAGTTCACCGAAAGCGTGCTGCACCTGACCTGGCTCACCGGCCACGCCTGCCACAACGGCGGCGTGCGCACCGTCAGCAGCCCGTTCCGCTTCGCGGCGGGCAAGCAGTACAGCTACTACAACCAGCCCAATGCTTTCTGCTACTGCGTGGAGTCGCCGGACGGCATCCTGCCGGACAAATCATCGTTCACGGTGTGCAGATACACCGACAGCGGCATCTCCGCCGCCGTGGCCTACAAAGGCACCGACTACCGCTGCCTCACCTTCGGCTTCCCGCTGGAGACCATCACCTCCCGGGACGACCTGAACGCCTTGTTCAAAGAATCGCTCGGGTTCTTTAAATAAAAAAGAAAGGGCGGCCGGTTTTTCGGTCGCCCTTTGTTTGGCAGTTTGCTGAATATTATTTAGCTGCTTCTGCCTGGGCCTCTTCAATCATAGCCTTGTTGGCGGAGATGTAAACCTCCACGCGGCGGTTCTGAGCGCGGCCTGCCTCGGTGTCATTGGAAGCGATGGGCATATTGTAGGAAAGACCCTCTGCCTGCATACGCTCTGCAGCGATACCGTTCTCTGCAAGGAAGGCCTTAACGGCGTTGGCACGCTTGAGAGAAACGCTCTCGTTTGCCTCTGCAGAACCGACATTGTCGGTGTGACCCCAAATGGTGATGTCGGTATCGGGCATATCTGCCATAGACTCTGCAAACTCTTTGAGAGACTTCTTAGCTGCCTCGCTGAGGTTGGACTTGTTGAAGTCGAACAGGATGCCGTTGTCAAAGGTAATCTTTACAGCGGTGAGGTTGTTGACGTCGGTAACGGTCTCTACGGTTGCACCCTCGAGAGTTGCCAGTTCTTCTGCCTTCTTGTCCATTCTGTCGCCGATAATTGCACCTACGCCGGCACCGATAATAGCGCCGATAGCAGAACCGATGGCTGCACTTTCGGCATCTTTGCCAACAAGAGCGCCTACACCTGCACCTACAGCAGCGCCGGAGCCACCGCCGATAGCAGTACCCTTAGCGAGATTTGACCAAGGACCGCAGCTTGTGAGAACCATGCACAGGCAAGCTGCCATTAAAACGAATTTTTTCATTTGCTAGTTTTTTTAAAGTTGAGTTAATAGTTATCTATCTACTTTCGATTAAATGTGCGGCATAAAGTTTAAGCAACCCGGGATAAATCTCCTCCGGCATCCCCTCGCACTCCTTGTGCAACCTGGCGGTGAGTTTTTCCTTGTCCTCCAAGGTATACAAACCGCGTTCCAAATACTCTTTTGTGCCCTTCACCATATCGGCTGCGGCATAATTAGTGGGCCACAGCTTGAACGAAGCCAGCAGTTTTTCATCCAGAATATCTGCTAATATACGAATTTTATCGTTATAATGCAACCCTTCGTCCGCCCGCAGGAGATCGTCCTGCGACAGCGGCTTGCAGAAACTAACCTGTATGCGCCCCTTCTCCTGCAGGAATCCCTGCAGCATACTGTTCACATCTTCGCCCGGCTGTTTCTTGTAGAACCCCTGCTGCGCCTTGCGGTAGAGTTCCAGAGTCTTGAGGGCGCCGCAGGTCTCATATTCGTAGGAAACCGTTACGGGCATAATGGGCAATTGCGAGAAATTCTCGAGGAAGCTCCCCTGCCCGCTCATATCCAACATCTTGAGCAGGCCCGTCTCGGTGCGGTCGTTGCCGTCTTTAGTGCGACCGCCGCGGTGGGAAATCCACAGCGAGCGCTCCCCGCTGGTGACCTTGTCCCTTATATAGGCAGAAAGATGACGGGAAGCGGTGTAAAGCACGCGCGGGTTGTCGCTGCGCACCACCTTTACCATACGGTTGGCCCGCATAGTAACCTCCACCTCCGGCATCTCCAGCAAGTTGTCTCCCGCAGAAATTTCGGTGCCCGGGAGGCCGTTGGTAAAGAGCACGTACTCTACAAACGCAGGGTCCAGCACAATGTCGCGGTGGGTAGACAAAAGCACGTAGGCCCCAATTGAGCCGTCGCTTTTGGTAAAATTCTCCAAACCGCTGTGTGTCAAGCTGCTGTTGGTGCCCTTAAGGTTGCGGTACAGCACCTCGGCCACCACCTTTTCCTGCAATTCGTCCGTGGTCTTGCAACTGGCAATCAAGTTGGGCAGGTAATCGGGATCTTTGTCGGGATAGAGGTAGCGGGCAGCGGCTGCAATAAGCTTGCCCTTGGCCAGCTTGGGCAGCGCTTCGGCCACCTCGGCATCTGTATACGGCCGTATATCCTCGTAAATATCTTGCATCTTAATCTCTTCTAATAGAAAGTGTAACAGATGACATTAAAAGCATTGCTACAGCAGCGACCGCCACCGCAACTGCGGGGAGGGCGGCCATCTGCGGAGCCAGAAAATAAGCTTTGAGAGCCAAGCCGGAGAGCAGCAGCACGGCCAGCAGCCCGACGGCGTACCATATTCGCCAGTGGATAAGCTTGTGCAGCAGCAGCGCCACCGCCACAACCGCCACCGGAAGCACGGCCAGCCAATACTTACCGCCCGCAATAAGCAGCGCCACCGCCCCTGCCAGCAAAACCAGGCAACCGGCGTACAGCCACCCTTTTGCATGGCGCACCTGCGCGGTGTTGGAGGCACTCTTGCGCAAGGCGTTAGCCGTGGCGGCGCGCACCTGGGCGCGCTGGCCAAGGATATAGACTATTACCACGGCGGCCACCGCCAGCGCCAGGAGAGCGTAATACAGGATGGGAACAACCACCCCGCTTGCGGGAATAAGAGTCACCAAAAAACCGGCTGCAGCTACCCCCACCGCAGTGAGGAACGCCTTGCCGGCAGCACTCAGAATATGTTTTGCCGGCAATTTGCCGGACAGCACAGAGAAGCACATCTCAATGCACAGCAGGGCCAGCACGGCCGAGCTCAGCAGCAACATAAGCCCCTTGTTGCCATCTGCCAATTTGCCCAGATTATCTAAAAATTCGTTCATACATTAGACAAATATGCGAAAAACTTAGCAAACTACAAATAAAGTGCCCGTTGTTTCTTTAATAAAGAAGAATCTCCGTAGCTCAAAAAACGGAATCCGTTGTCCAATGCAAA
The DNA here is from genome assembly GCA_017616475.1 of Bacteroidales bacterium. GTDB lineage: Bacteria > Bacteroidota > Bacteroidia > Bacteroidales > UBA932 > Equibacterium. Next base: position 1,167 of record JAFZYD010000003.1, on the reverse strand, counting down.
GCGGTACATTTGCCGCCATCCGTCGCCAATCAGGGCAGCTATAAGCAGCAGCAAAGTGCTCTTTGGCTGGTGGAAATTTGTCACCAAATAGTCTATAATGCGGTAGTTAAAGCCTGGAACAATAATTAAACTTGTTCTTGCGGTAAGTTTTTCTAAATTATTATTGTTAAGATATTTAACAAGTGCCGTTAGAGATTCGGCCGCGGTGTATTTGTAGCCCTGGTCGCGGTAGGGCTCCCACTGCACCACGTCGCCCGGTTCTCCCTTCTCAATGCAGTGGACGCCCAAATAATACAGCGACTCAAGGGTGCGGGTAGATGTGGTGCCCACGGCAATCACCTTGCCCAGCCCGACATTGCCAAGAAGCTTCTCCAAAAAGGTTTTGGTAACCACGAACGGCTCGCTGTGCATATTGTGCTCCGCCACGTTGCGGCTCTTTACCGGCAGGAATGTGCCGGCCCCCACGTGCAAAGTGACATAATCTATATCGATATTGCGCGCGCGGATGGCCTCCATAACCTCGTCAGTGAAGTGCAGACCGGCCGTAGGGGCCGCTACGGAGCCCTCCCAGCGGGCATAAGTGGTCTGGTAGCGGGTGTAATCCAAATCCTGCGTATCGCGGTTCAGATAGGGCGGGATGGGCATATTGCCGCACATCTGCATAACAGAGCTGAAGCTGGCGCCGCCCCGCCAGGTGAACTCAACAATACAAGTATTGTCGGTGCGCTCCACCATAGCCGCCTGCAGTTGCAGCGCCTCCAACTGCTCACGTTCGCCGCCGTGGCAATGGTCGGTGACCAGCGATACAACCCCTTTGAAGCGCTTTAGGTTCCCCACCATACACTTGAAACGGCAGCTGGCAGTGGTTGCGAAACAAAGCTGATAGTCAGACGGTTCGCTTGGTTCAAGGCAAAAGATTTCTATCAGGGCTCCGGTATCACGGCGGAAGAAGAGCCTGGCGGGTATCACCTTAGTCTCGTTGAAAACCATAAAGGCGTCCTGCGGCAAGAATTCAGGTATGGAGCGGAACTGTTCCTTGCGAAAATTGCCGTCCAGGTTAACCAAAAGTCTGGAGTCGTCTCGGTTTGCAAGCGGATATTTTGCAATCCTCTCGTCGGGGAGGGGATAGTTGTAGTCCTCAATATCTATGGTCGGGATCATCGTTTT
>JAFZYD010000068.1 GCA_017616475.1 Bacteroidales bacterium | reverse complement strand
TTAGCACAATGGAGAGCGGCCGCGAAACACCGGAAAACCGCCCTGTGAGCCTGCCGGGAGAAGCTCAGCACTTCAAAGGCAACCCTTGGGCCATTCCCGGAATCCAGAAGGTTAAAATAGACTCCCACCTCAATCCCAACTACGATTTTGAAAACTTCGTGGTTGGTGAATGCAACCGTCTGGGCTATTCCGCCGGCCTCAGCATTTCCGATAATCCCGGGAAGAATGCCTTTAATCCTCTTTTTATTTACGGAGGTCCCGGTCTGGGCAAAACCCATCTGGCGCAGGCAATCGGCATCGCAATCAAAGACAAGTATCCGGACAAGATTGTCCTCTACGTGAACGCGAATACTTTCGTGGCTCAGTATATGGACAGCGTCGGCATCAACCGTCAGCTTACCGATTTTTTGCGCAGCTACCAAGCCATCGACGTCCTCATTATAGACGACGTCCACGAGTTTGCAGAAAAGAAGGGTTCGCAGGGTGCGTTTTTCCAAATTTTCAACTATCTGCACCAGTCGCAGAAGCAGCTCATTCTCACCTCCGACAAGCCGCCGGTAGAGTTGGCGGGCCTTGAGCAGCGCCTCCTCTCCCGTTTCAAATGGGGCCTGTCGGTAGAGCTCACAATGCCGGACTATGCCACCAAGCTGGCCATCCTCAAGAGCAAATGTCTGCGCAGCGGCGTTTCGGTGCCGGAGGAGATTTTGGAATATATAGCCCAGAACGTGCGCGGCAATATCCGCGAGTTGGAGGGCACCATAATCACCTTGATTGCCCAGGCCACCTTCACCAAGAAGGAGATAACTATGGAGCTGGCGCACGACCTCATAGAGAAGATTGTTCAGACCCCGCAGAACGAGATTACCGTGGCCAAGATTTCCAAGGTGGTGTGCGACTATTTCAAGATTTCTCAGGAGCAGATGTCCAGCAAAAGCCGCAAGCGCGAGGTGGCGCAGGCCCGCCAGATTGCCATGTATCTCTCCCGCACCCTCACCAACACTTCGCTCTCTTATATCGGCAGCCAGATTGGCGGGCGCGACCACGCCACCGTGCTGCACTCGTTCAACACCGTGAACGACCTTATAGATACAGACCGCACTTTCAAGAAATACATAACCGACTTGAAGCGCATCCTCTGCCAATAATAATCTTTTAAAATATACGCACTATGAACGAAGGGAAAGTATTACAATTTTTCCGGGAGATTCTTCGCATTCCCCGCGAATCAGGTCACGAAGAACATATTACCGATTATCTTGTGGAGTTCGGCCAATCCCGCGGGCTTGACACCAAGCGGGACGTGGTAGGCAACGTGCTCATCACCAAACCGGCCGCGCCCGGCTGTGAGAGCTGGCCCACCGTAGTGCTCCAGAGCCACGAAGATATGGTGTGCGAAAAGAACAGCGGCGTAAAGCACGATTTTGCAAAAGACCCCATCGACGCCTATGTCAAGGACGGTTGGATGCGGGCCAAGGGGACCACGCTGGGCGCCGACGACGGCATTGGCATAGCCGCCGAACTGGCCATCCTGGACGACAAGGATCTCAAACTGGGCAAGATAGAGTGCCTCTTCACCGTGTCGGAAGAGACCGGCCTGGACGGCGCCAACGCCATCGCCCCCGATTTCTTCACCGGGAAGACCCTCATAAATCTCGACTCGGAAGACTGGGGCCAGTTGTTCATAGGTTGCGCCGGCGGCATAGACACCACCGCCAATTTCAAGTACTTCCCCGCCCCTATGCCGGAAGGGCTCGTCGCCGCCAAATTCTCTATAAGCGGCGGCATCGGCGGCCATAGCGGCGACGATATAGACAAGGGGCGCGCCAACGCCGTGCAGTTGCTGGCCCGCTTCCTCTATGTAGTGCTGGACTACGACATCGAGCTCTGCGAGATTGACGGCGGCAACAAGCGCAACGCCATCGCCCGCGAAGCCAGCGCCACCATCGCCTTCCCCGCCGACTGCGAAGACGACATTATAGGCATCTTCAACCGGATGGCCAAGGCTATTGCAGACGAATATTCCATTACCGACCCCGGCATTGTATTCTCTGCCGAGCCGGTTAAGTGGACCGGGGACATTATTGACACCAACACCGCCTACTGCCTTATTGCAGCCCTCAACGCATCGCCCCACGGCGTCATTGCAATGAGCGCGGCGGTAAAGGGGCTGGTGGAGACCTCCACCAACCTGGCGTCGGTAAAGATGAAGCCGGACAATGTTATCCGAATAGGCAGCAGCCAGCGCAGCGCCATAAACAGCGCCCGCCGGGCCGCGGCAGACCGCGTGGAGGCCTGCTTCGCCCTCGCCGGGGCGGAAGTGACCCACGAAGGCGAATACCCAGGCTGGAAACCGAATATGAACTCTCCCGTGCTCAAGACCACCGTGGAGAGCTACAAACGGCTGTTTAAGGAGGAACCGGTGGTGCGCGCAATACACGCCGGCCTGGAGTGCGGCTTGTTCCAAGGCAAATATCCCGACCTGGATATGATATCTTTCGGGCCGACCATTTTGGGCGTGCACTCCCCCGACGAGCGCCTGGAACTTGCAACCGTAGACAAATTTTGGGACTTGCTGATAGATGTTTTGCAACATCTGGGCTAAAAAAGTTTTCTATTTAAATTATTTGACTATATTTGCAGTCCCTTTTGGGAGAGATGCTCGAGTGGCTGAAGAGGCACGCCTGGAAAGCGTGTGTACCCCCAAAGGGTATCGCGAGTTCGAATCTCGCTCTCTCCGCTTATTCAACTGGATGTGGCGCAGTTGGTAGCGCACCTGGTTAGGGACCAGGAGGTCGCTGGTTCAAGTCCAGTCATCCAGACCAGAGGGTATGTCAGGCAAACGCCTCTCATACCCTTTTTATTAGGTGAGTTGTCCGAGTGGTTGAAGGAGCCTGCCTCGAAAGCAGGTGTACGGCAACGTACCGGGGGTTCGAATCCCTCACTCACCGCAGAAAGGTAGCAAATAATCCAGCCAAGCTTGCTTGAGCTGGATTTTTTGATGGCTTTATGCAAAGCCCGCCGCAGGCGGGAGGGATGTCGGAGCGAAGCGACGAAATCCCGGTGAGTGAGGGCAACATTGTGGCCACACGGAAAAAGAGGCGCAGCCTCGCCCCTATTTGCTTTGCTCTCGGTGAGTGAGGGAATGCGCAGCGTTAGCGAGCACAATCCATGAGGTATCATTCATCCCACCACCTATCTTCTCTCTCCACGAAGGATCTTATACGGTTGTAGGTATATATTTTTTCTCCCGTATCGAGAGTGAAAGTATCTTTATCAATTATCTTAAAGACTCCAGAAACATCCCCAAAAGACAATCTGTTCCCATCTAATGAATAATTGTACGTAGCCGCAGTTGTCCACTCAGCATCTTCGCGAACATACAAATGTGGATCACCATCATAATGTCTGGCCCATTGACCTTGCGGCAACTTGAACTCCGTCATTACCCCATCTTCGCCAAACTCAACATAATAGCTCAACATTATGTAATCCCAACCGGATGGTGCATCCAGAAGCCGAACCCAATTATCCTGTATGTACTTACCTCCTTCACTCTTTGTACAAGAGCTAACGATACTCACCGCCAGCAAGAACACCACTGTATAAAGGACTTTATTCATATAGCCAATTTTCACATTACAAAATTATCCCCATCTTTGAATCACCAATTCGGGTGGGATTCGTTTACAAAGGTAGCTTTTTCTATATGGACGTGCAATAGGAATTCGGAGGACGCTGAAAATTATTATTCAATGACGGTCCACTCGCCGTGGTACTGATCTCCTTCATATTTGACCTTCCCACTGGTAGATTTGATTAGCCTATAGACAGAAGTACGGCTGATGGTTTTCACTTGAGTTCCATCTTGAGTTTCAACATGAGTTCCATCTTGAGCGCCATAAGTGTCACTTGAGTTCACATAAGGGTCAGCCGACTTCACGATAACCTTGAAGGAGGACGG
>JAFZYD010000067.1 GCA_017616475.1 Bacteroidales bacterium | reverse complement strand
GCTCACCTGCGTTGCCCGCAGCTGCTACGCCGGCGTTGGGGTTGAGGTCACGCTTGCCGTAAACCTCGCCGTTGCAAATCCAAACCTTCACGCCCAGAACACCCACTTTGGTGTGAGCCTCTGCAAGAGCGTAGTCGATGTCTGCACGGAAAGTGTGCAGAGGAGTACGACCCTCCTTGTAGAGTTCGTTGCGAGCCATTTCGGCACCGCCTACACGGCCGCTGATGAGGATCTTGATACCCTCGGCACCGGCGCGCATTGTGGATGCGACAGCCATCTTGATGGCGCGGCGATAAGACACGCGGCCCTCAATCTGGCGGGCGATGTTGTTAGCTACGATGTTGGCGTCAGCTTCGGGGCGCTTAACCTCGTAGATGTTGATCTGGACGTCCTTTCCGCAAACTTTCTTCACCTCGCCCTTGAGATTCTCAAGCTCAGCGCCGTTCTTGCCCACGATGATACCGGGACGAGCGGTGTGAATGCTGATGGTGATGACCTTCATAGTGCGCTCAATCACGATGCGGCTTACAGAAGCCTTCTGCAGACGAGCGTTGAGGTATTCGCGAATTTGTGCGTCGTCTTTAAGACGCTCAGGATAGTTACCGCACCAGTTGGAGTCCCAACCACGGGTGATACCTATACGGTTGCTAATCGGATTAGTTTTCTGTCCCATATTATGCCTCCTTTACTGGTTGATTCTTGACACCGAGAACGATGGTGACGTGGTTGCTGCGCTTGCGGATGCGTGCTGCGCGGCCCTGGGGGGCGGTGCGGATACGCTTCAGCGTGCGGCCTTCGTCTACCATAATAGTCTGGATGTAAACATTGCCGTTCTCAAGCTCCTTGCGGTTGTCCTCGTTCTTGGATTCCCAGTTGGCGATGGCGCTGCGCACGAGCTTGGAGAGCCTTGTTGCGGGCTCCTTCTTGGAATATTTGAGAATATCCAAAGCGTGATTGACCTCCTGGCCGCGGATGATGTCTGCTACCAGACGCATCTTGCGGGGAGAGGTGGGAACATCGTTCAGCTTAGCAATAGCTGTACGACTCTTTATTTCTTTCAGCCTGTCGGCCATTTCTCTTTTTCGAGCTCCCATAGTAATTACTTATTAACGATTACCACTGTGACCCCTGAATGTACGTGTAGGAGCAAACTCTCCGAGCTTGTGACCCACCATATTCTCAGTTACGTACACCGGAATAAACTTGTTACCGTTGTGCACTGCGATTGTGTGTCCCACGAAGTCAGGAGAAATCATGCTGGCACGTGACCAGGTCTTGATTACTTCTTTTTTCATTGTCCCCTCATTCATAGCGATGACTCTCTTCTCAAGAGCTTCCTGAATGTACGGACCTTTTCTAAGTGAACGACTCATAATTCTAAAGATTTATTCCGTTATTATTTCTTCTTCCTTTCAATAATGAACTTATTGGAGTTCTTCTTAGGATTGCGAGTCTTGTAACCCTTGGCGATGAGACCCTTGCGGCTGCGGGGGTGACCACCGGATGCACGGCCTTCACCACCACCCATCGGGTGATCTACAGGGTTCATAACTACACCGCGGTTGCGAGGTCTGCGACCCAGCCAACGAACGCGGCCTGCTTTTCCGTGAGACTCCAGGTTGTGATCTGCGTTGGACACTGTGCCGACAGTTGCACGGCAGGTAACCAGCACCATACGGGTCTCACCCGAAGGGAGACGGAGAATTGCGTGGTTGCCCTCGCGAGCGGTCAGCTGAGCGTAAGCACCGGCGCTGCGGGCCATAGCGGCGCCACAACCGGGACGGAGCTCGATGCAGTGAACGAGTGTACCGAGAGGAATTTCGGACAACGGAAGAGTGTTCCCAATTTCAGGGGCGACACCGGAGCCGGAAGCGATCTTCTGGCCAACCTTGATGCCGTTAGGAGCGATTATATAACGTTTCTCACCATCTTCATAAACTACCAGCGCAATGCGAGCAGTGCGGTTGGGGTCGTATTCGATGGTCTTGACGGTAGCTGTGTATTTGTCTTTGTCGCGCAAAAAGTCGATGACGCGGTACATCTGCTTGTGACCGCCGCCAATATAGCGCATAGTCATCTTACCCTGATTGTTGCGGCCGCCGGACTTGCGGAGGGGCTTGAGCAGGGACTTTTCGGGAGTTGTGCAAGTGATCTCGTCGTAGGTGCTGATCACTTTATTTCTTTGACCCGGGGTTACCGGTTTGAATTTACGTACTGCCATAGTTTTCTAACGCTTAAATGTTACTGTAGAAATCTATCTTGTCATCCTGGGCCAAAGTCACATAAGCTTTCTTATAGTGATTTGTGCGACCGGTCAGCATACCGGCGTGGGTGTAGCGGCTTTTCTTTTTGCCGTGGTAGTTTACTGTATTGACGCTCAATACAGAAACATTGTAGGTCTGCTCAACCGCCTGCTTGATTTCGATTTTGTTAGCATTGCGGTCAACAATAAAACCGTAACGGTTCAACTTATCGCCTTGAGCCGTCATTTTCTCGGTTACGATTGGCTTGATTAGTATTCCCATTGCTCTAGATTATTTTTGTCTTTCGGCAAGGATATCCTGAACGCCGTCTACCATCACCACGTGATTGGAATTCATAATGGTGTAGGTGTTGATTTCGTTAACGGTGATGACTTTCACCTCAGGAAGGTTGCGAGACGATAAGTAAATATTGTTCGAATTCTCGGGAAGGATGACCAGAGTCTTGCGGCCGTTAGCCTTGAGTGCATCAAGAATCTTGATGAAATCTTTGGTCTTGGGTTCATCCATTGCAAAAGGCTCAACCATAGTGATGGCGCTCTCCTGTGCCTTGTAGGTGAAGGCGGAGTTGCGTGCAAGCTGTTTGAGCTTTTTGTTGAGTTTGAAACGATAGTCGCGGGGCTGGGGACCGAAGATACGGCCGCCGCCTACATAGATACCAGCCTTGATGGAACCGTGACGTGCGCCACCGCCGCCTTTTTGGCGACCCATCTTCTTGGTGCTGTGTGCGATTTCGCTGCGATCTTTGCTCTTGTGTGTGCCCTGACGCTGGTTCGCGAGGAACTGCTTCACGTCAAGATAAATAGCGTGGTCGTTCGGCTCGATGGCGAAGATAGCGTCATCCAGAACGGCTTCCTTACCAGAAGCGGTGCCGTCGATTTTGTAAACTGCCAGTTTCATAACGTTAAGCCTCCAATGTTACATAAGAACCTTTAGCTCCGGGAACAGAGCCTTTAACTACGATAAGATTGTTTTCGGGGATAACCTTGACAACCTGAAGATTGAGCACCTTAACGCGCTCGTTGCCCATATGGCCACCCATTCTCATACCGGGGAAAACTCGGCTCGGCCAAGAAGACGCACCCAGGGAACCGGGCTTGCGAAGTCTGTTGTGCTGACCGTGAGTCTGTCCACCGACGCCGGCAAAACCGTGGCGCTTAACGACGCCCTGGAAACCTCTACCTTTGGAGGTGCCGGTTACATCGACCCATTCTACAGATTCGAGATCTGCGACGGTGATAGTGTCTCCGAGCTTGAGGGAATCAATGTCAAAAGACTTGAATTCCACCAATTTGCGCTTCGGAGTGGTTCCTGCCTTTTCAAAATGGCCCTTGAGAGCCTTGCTGGCGTGTTTTTCCGAAATTTCGTCATAGGCAAGCTGTACGGCGGCATAACCATCTTTTTCAACCGTACGGATTTGCGTAACAACACACGGACCAGCCTCAATTACGGTGCACGGTACGTTAAGACCGTTTGCATCGAACATGGAAGTCATTCCGACTTTCTTTCCAATTAATCCAGGCATTGTAGATAATTTGGTGTAAATAAATTAGTTATAAATTTTCCCACATTTTGCGGGGCTGCAAAGATACAACTAATTTCCAAATTATCAACAGGTTTTTAAACAAAAAGCCGGGTTTTGTACCCGGCTCTTTGCAAGAACACACAATATTCTATTTATAGAGCACCAGATAACCGCCGGGGGCGAGGGTGGTGGCGTAGAGGCCGGAGGTGGTGCCGCCGGTAAAGGCGTCGGTGAAGTCGCCGTCCAGCTGGAGGCCGAGCACTGTGGGTTCGGTATTGAAATTGACCGCCACAACAACCTGGTTCTTGCCCTTGGTGCGGGAGAAGGCGTACACGCCGTCGGGGGCGTCAACTTCGGCATATTCGCCGCCGCGTTCGCCGGCCGCCAGGGCGGGGTTGCTATGTTTGAGGTCAATAAGTTTCTTGTAAAACTCTGTGAATTCGTTGTCGCTCCAATCGGTAATGGGGTCCTTCTCAAAGAAGGCCAGGCGGCGGTTGAGGCCGATTTCCTGCCCTGTGTATACCAGCGGCTGGCTCTTTGGCAGAGTGAAGCAAAGCACCGCGCAGGCGTTTGCGCAGTCGCCCATCCGCTCGAATTCGGTCCCCTGCCATGAGTTTTCGTCGTGGTTGGAGGTGAAGCACAGGCGGAATGCGGTGGCGGGATAGTTCTCCGCATCGCGCTGCAGATAGGCCTTTATTGCATCTACATTGTTCTGCTCGCTGGCCACGTCGTTCAACAGATGGTGCAACTCCCAGGCGTAGGTGGCGTCGAAGGTCTTGTCGCTGTCGGCCAGATTGGTGCGCTCCGCCTCCGCCAGGAAGTAGGCGTCCGGGTAGTCGGCGTTGAGGCGCGGCATCACATCCTGCCAGAACTCGGCGGGCATCTCGCCGGCCGCGTCGCAGCGGAAACCGTCCACGCCCTTGTCCAGCCAGAAACGCATACACTCTTCCTGTGCTTCCCACACGCCGTGGTCCTCGTAGTTTAGGCTGCGGGTGTCGGTCCAGTCATACTCCCAAATGGCATTGCCAAGGGAGTCGCGCTCGTAGAAAGTGTCGGGCTTCCCGCTCATCCAGATGTGGTCCGGGGCGGTCTGGTTGGCAACCCAGTCCAGAATAACCTTGAAGCCGGCGTCGTGCGCTGCGGCCAGCAGGTTGTCAAAATCTTCCATAGTGCCGAACTCCGGGTTGACCTTGCAATAGTCGCTTATGGCATAATAGGAGCCGAGGGTACCCTTGCGCCCCTCCACGCCAATTTCGTACATCGGCATTAGCCAGAGGCAGTCCACGTCAAGCTCTTTGAGGCGGGGCAGCTGAGCCTGCACGCCGGCAAAAGTGCCCTCCGGCGAATACTGGCGAATGTTGACCTCATACAACACGGAGTTGTAGGTCCAATCGGGATGATGCACCACTGCGGGAGCTTTCTTGCTCTTGCAGGAGGTAAGCAGCGCGGCCACGGCCGCAAAAATGAGGATGAGTTTTTTCATATAGAGTGAAGATTATTGCATAAAGACGACGGACGACGATGCCCCCAGGGTGACGGAAGAGCCGGCAACCGACACACTGCCCAGCGAAACGACCATATTGTCCAGTTTGTCGGAGGGCAGGTCGATGGTTTTGTCGGCGGAGCCGACGTTGTGCAGCACGAGGGCTTTTTCGCCGGAAGAGGCGGTCATATACCAGGCTGCTATAGTGTTGTCGGAGGTGTTACTGTCGTTATACTTGGAGTGGGCGCTCATTTTGCCGTCCCAGAGAGCCTTGCAACTGTTGCGGGCCTTGGTCCACTTGAAATATGTGTGCAGCAGGCTGGCGGCATCCTCCTCCTGCTTCTTGACAGAGATGGCATCGGTGACCAGGTCGTAATCTATGTGGCCGCCCAAATAACGGGTGGCTGCATTGGAGGCGGACTCCCACACTATTGGGGTGCGGACCAGTTCGTCACGGCCGCCCTCGTCGCCGTCCTTACCCCAGTAGCCCAGCTCCTCGCCCTGATAGATATAAGGCTCGCCCTCGGCCGTCATCAAAAAGGCGGCAGCCTGTTTCATTTTGGCGATGTCGCGACCCAGGATGGTGGCTGCGCGGGTTTCGTCGTGGTTTGTGAGTTTGGTGGCGGCTATCGCATTGCTGCGTTGTGCCGCATAGAGCTTGCGGTAGGCCATCAAATCCTTGCAGAAATAGCATCCGGTTCGCTGGTTGAGAACCCATTTGAGCCGCTCCCAGAAATCAAATTCGAAGTTGGCGGGCAACGCCTTGTAATATTGCGCTACGCTAGATGCGTCCATCCAGCACTCTGCCACCATATAAAAATCTTCTGAATGGGTCTTGCGGTAGGTGGCGTTGCAGCGGTCGTACCACTTGCCCAGGAAGGTGACATTGTTATTGTTGTCGAAAGAATTCATACCGCCGCAGATATGCTTGACGGCATCCAGGCGCAGGCCGTCGATGCCCATACCAATCCATTTGTCCACAGTGGCTGCCAGCGCTTTGAAGCAGGGGTTATTCTCTGCCTGGGAAATATTGCCATAGTTGAAATCGGGCATCCAGCTGCCGAAGGCACCCATATAATACACTGTCTTGGTGTCGACGTTGGTAAGGTCAAAGCGGTAGCGGCCGCTCCCGTTGAAAAAAATGTCACCGCCGTCGGCAACCAGCCGTATGGGTGAGCCCTCTGCGGCGGTGAAATCCTGCTCCGCAGCCCCGAATTTGGAGCCGGCGTCCCAGTTGGAATACTTGCGCACCAGAAATCCGGTATTGCCGCTGACCTCCATTACGCTATAGTAGGAGCCGCTGCCGTCGCTGGTGAATTTGACCTCGCGGCCGTCTTTGCCCGGAGCCCAGGTCCATAGGTTCCAGCTGGCATTACCGCTTGTTGTGACGGCGTCCGAGGTGCTGCTGATTGTGAGGGTGGGAGAGCCGCTGGTGGCGGAGTGCCACTCATTCTTATTATAAGAATAGCCACTGAGCATAGGATAGTTGCGCCAGTCGGCAGAAGGGTTGCCGCTTATGAAATACCAGTCGCGATAGGGGCTGGATTCATCGGCCAGGGCCTCCAGAAACCAGGGATTTCCCTTGCCGCTGTGGTTCAGGACATAGTCCATATATATCTTGATGCCCTTTGCGTGGGCGGCGTCTATCAGCGCCTTGAAATCGGCCTCGGTGCCATATTTAGGGTTGAGAGCGCCATAGTCGGTAACATCGTAGCCGTGGTATGAATCGGCCGGGTGGGCTGGAGAGAGCCAAAGGGCGGATACGCCCAGGGCGTCCAAATAATCCAGATGCGCCTTGATGCCGTTGAAATCGCCTATTCTATCGCCATTGCTGTCGGCAAAGCTGTAAATGAGCAACTGGTAGGTTATCTTGCCCTGCTTCTCGCCGGCGGCATAAGAGGGAATCTCGATGTCGTCTTTGCCGGAAACGGGCTGGGGCTGCTTGTTGCAAGAAGCAGCCAAAAGGGGCAGTATGGCCAATATAAGGAATAGTCGTTTCATAAGCCGCATTATTAAATAGGACCTGCAAGTCCGTATCAGGGGCTTGCAGGCCAAAAGTATTGTGAGAGATATTACTCTACAGTAACAGTACCGGCGTTGAAGTCGTAGGTGACAGTCACACCAGCCTCAACCTCATAGGTCATAACATCGTCACCAGCCTCACGGTAGAAGATCTTGCCGTCTTCTGTAGGCTGGAACTCGTGCTGCCACCAGTCGAATGCGCAAGGAGCGTAGGTGCGGAGAACACCAGCGGTGGTAGTGGTGATGGAAGCGGTTCCATCGGCGTTGACAGTACCTTCAACTGCGGGAGAATTCCAACCGCCAAAAGCAGGACCGATACCCCAAAGAGCACCCTCGGTGAGGGTCATAGTGTCGGTGGTGTAGTCGAGGGTGATAGTCCAAAGACCGTCAGAAGGAACGTGAGCGTTGCCGTCACCGTCAAAGGTAAATCCCTCGCTGTTGTTGGTCATACCGCCGAATGCCTTGCTCCAGTCATCTTTCACGTTGATGGTGCTGAACTTGATACCGTTGTCAGCCTTGAAGTAGCGGGTAACAACAAAGCAGCCGTCCTTAGGACCGCCGCCGGCGGTAATGTGCTGCAAGGTAACAATACCGTCCGAACCCCAGGTCCAGGCGCCGAAGTCGTTGCCGGTCATATAAACATTCTCGGGATAAGAAGCTTTCTCTTCCTGCTCGATCTTGTAGGTGTAGCAATTCTGGATTGCGCCTGCAGCGAGTTTGTAGGTAAGGGTGATTTTGTACTTACCTGCACCCTCGGTTACCACGATGTTTCCGCCGCCGGGCACACAATCGGTACCAAGGTTGGTGTTGGCCTTAACTTCGCCCTTGTCGTCCAGGGTAATCTTCCACGCACCTGCGTAGGAGAACTTGAAGTCGCCGTTATTGCCGAGTTCCTGTCCGGAAATGACGTAGGTGATGCCGCTGTTGCTTGCAGGGGTAGCCTCCATTTTTGTCCAGCCCCAGTTGTTCATACCACCGCGAACACCCCATTCTACGGGAGCCACGAGGATCTGAGCGTCGGCAAGGTCATTGGCTTTGTTCAGGTCAAGCACGATGTGATACAGGCCGGTAGTGGCCATCTTCATCTTGGGGGCCTTTTCGCCGATTTCCAGTTTGCCTTTAAAAATAGCGGTAGCAGGGTTGCTGTCATAGATACCGGTGGTCTCTGCCGGAGTGAACTCTGCCAGGGTTGCGCCATACTGAGTCTGGGTGCCGGCGTTAAGCCAGAGCAGAGAGAACTCTTTGCCGCCTTCGAGTACGATATATTTCTCGAACATACCGTCGCGGGGGCTCTGGTCTTTAGCCTCGTTGATACCGTTGGCCATAAGCAGCAGCGGATCTACTTTGTCGAAACCGGTGGCTGCGCCAAATACGTAAACACCGTCTTCAGCAAGGTCGTCGACATTGATGGGGTTAACTTTCTCTTTGCAAGCTGTCAGAATGAGAGCCAGTGCACAAAGTGCAAAAAAGAATTTTTTCATTTTAATAATTTAAAAGGGTTAATTGTTTAATAATGTATTAGTTATTGTCAAATATCCTAGTAACCGGGATTCTGCTGGTAGACGCCGGGCGCGCCGTCTCTTACCCAGGTAGGGATGGGGAACAGCTCGTGGTTCTTGTCGCTGGCGTTCTTGAACTCCCAGGTGCGGCCATATGTGCCAAAGCGTATCTGGTCGTCACGGCGGTGTCCTTCCCAGGCAAGTTCGCGGCCGCGCTCCTTGAGCAGTTCGTCATAAGTAAGCTGGGCTGCGGTGTAATTGGTCAGGCCTGCGCGGCGGTGAACCTTGTTGACGCACTCCAGTGCCACATCGTCGGCCACGCCGCCATTCTGGCGCATACGGGCCTCAGCCTTCATAAGCAGGACATCGGCATAGCGGTAGATGGGAAAATCGCTGTCGGCGTGGTGGGCGATGCCGTTCTCGAACTCAAACTTGATAAAGCGGGCCCCTTCGCAGGAGTTGGCTGCGGCGGGATCCTGGATGGTGGTCACCTCGGGTACGATTACTACGTCGAAATGGCTCTGTCCGTGGTCCCACTCAACAACTTTGCCCGTCCAGGAAGAGCGGTTGTAAACCAAGGTCTTCCAATCGGTCTGGGTGTCGTATACCGGGCCCACGAACCACTGGTTGCGGCGCACGTCGTTGTCTGCATAAAGCTTGTAGAAAGACTCCAGGGTGCAGGGGCCGTTCCAGCAGTCGGTGGTGAAACCGAACACTTCCTTCATAGCATAGTGGTTCGTGATAAGGTGGAACATATTGCCCTTTGCGTAGGTTGCGTCGAACACGATGGGGAAGATAATCTCTTTGTTGCCGGTGTTGTTGGTGCTGAATGTGGCGAAATAATCGTCGTTCAGATCATAGCCGTAGCCGCCTTCGATGATTTTGTCGCAATAATTCTCCGCCTCTTTCCAGCGGGGGGTGCCGGTGTAAACCTCTGCATTGAGGTACATCTTGGCAAGTATCATATAAGCCACGGGACGGGTCATAGAGCCGTAGCGGACCTCGTTGTCCACCAGTTCGAGGTTGGTGAGCAACTCTTGCTCAATCCAATCGAACACTTCCTTACGGGAGTATTGCTTGATTTCGCGCTTGCCGTCGTCGATATGTACGTTGCCGTAGACATCCATCGCCAGCAGGTGATAGAATGCACGGAGAATCTTGGCCTCTGCCTGTCCTGCCTTGGCGGCGTCGCTCCAGGTAGATTCGTCTTCGCCTGCAATAGAATGGATGTTGTCAATCACGATGTTGCATTTTGTTACGCCACCGTATGCAAAACTCCAGCCATTGTTTATGTCGCGGGTGTCGCTCTCCCAGGTATGGGTATGCATAGCGATGGGCACACCGCCGTCGAACCAGTCGGTGCCGCGGGTGGGAATCACAACCTCGTCGGAGGTGTATTCCTGCAGGCTCCAAAAGCCTTCGCGGTAGATGTAGCCGTATTCACCGGCCAGCTGCGAATATGCATTTGCGATAAGTGTGGAGAACTGTGCGGAAGTCTGGAAGTAGTCCTCTTTGCGGACATCGGTGTAAACCTCGGGACTAAGGTCGGTGCAGGCCACTGCTGCAAAGCCGAGGACTGCTAAAACTATATTGAAAATCTTTTTCATAGCGCGCATACATTAGAAGTTGAGATTAACACCTAAAGAAACAGTCCTTTGAGTAGGATAGTATGAACGGCCGTCGAATCCGGGAGCCAGACCTGCCAGGCTTACGGTAGACGGATCGTGACCCTTGTAACCGGTGATGGTGAAGAGGTTCTGGGCATTGATGTAAACGCGCAAGTTCTTCACATAGTCGGCCAGGTTGCCCTTGATGGCAGGGGTCCAGCCAAAGGTCAGGTCGTTCAGCTTAACATAGGTTGCATCTTCCAGATAGAAATCGGAGAATCGGCGCAGGGAGGCCTTGGTGCTTTCCGGGTGGTCAATCCAGTGGGTTAGCTTTTCTGCCTCACCGCTGAACGAACTCAGGAGCACATTTTCTGTACCGCGTGTATTCTCGTAAAAATAGCGGGTCTCGTTGAAATAGAGACCGCCAATCTGGCCGCGGAAGTTGAGACCGAGGTCAAAGTTCTTATAGTTGAGGGTGGTGTAGAAACCGAGGGTTACCAAAGGGAACGCATTGCCGAGCACCATCTTGTTGGCGTCAGTGGGCTCCGTGGTGATACCCTGCTGTTTCTCATATGCTTCTTGGGAACTCCAGAAGGCCCATTCGCCGTTCTCCTTGATACCGGCGTAGCGGAGGCCGTAATAGTTGCCCACAGCCTCGCCCTCTACCAGGCGCATCACATAGTTGCCGGTTTCGCCGTCGCCGGAAGAGATGTAGCCGACGTTCTGGTAGGCGGCGATGTGGTTGCCTTCAGCGTCGGTCTCGCCGTACTGCTCACCAGTGATGCGTACCACGCGGTTGCGGTTCCAGGCGGCGTTGAGGCCTGCGGTCCAGTTGAGGTCGCGGGTCTTGACAATTATGCCGTTGAGGCTGAGCTCCACGCCGTAGTTGTGAATCTGTCCGTAGTTGTCCCACTTCTTTGCCGAAACGTTGCCGCCGGTAAGGGGCACGTCGTATTCGTAAAGCAGGTTGGTGGTGTTGCGGAAGTAACCGTCGATGGTACCCCAGAGGCGGCCGTCCAGCATAGCGAAATCGAGGCCGACGTTGGTCTCGCGCTTCTCTTCCCAGCGGATATACTCATTCACGTTTGTCTGGGGGCCCCAGGGAAGAATGAATTTGCCGTTTGAGAAAATGTAGTCGCTGCCGGGGCCTACGAGCATCATATAAAGATATGAGTTGCCAGGCATATTACCGGTGACACCGTAGCCGGCGCGAAGCTTGAGTTCGTCCAGCCAGGTGACGTTCTTCATCCAATCCTCTTCTGTAATGATCCAGCTGGCAGAAACCGAAGGGAACAGACCCCAGGGACCGAGCACGGGGTTGGCTTTGCTGCCGAACTTGGAACTGCCCTCGAGACGGGCGCTGGCAGAGATGAAATACTTGCCGGCATAGTTGTACATACCGCGCACGAAGAATGATGCCAGTTTGTCTTTGTATTTATAACTGGACATATTGGCTTCGTCGCTCTTGCCGGAGAGTTTTCCCTCACCGAGGCCAAGATTGTTGAAGAGAACTTTGTCCAGCGGGAATATCGAGTTGTTGGCTTTGAATTCCTGGCTGAGGTTGGTCTGATAACTCTGACCGAGCAGGAACTGGTAGTTGTGACGGCCGGCGCTGCCCATGTAGTTGAGAGTGTTTTCTACAACCTGCTGGGTAACTGCTCCGTAGCTTTGGGAAGCAACGCCGTCGCGGCCGGAAACTTCGCGCAGGGTGCTCTTTTGGTACTTGCCGTTCCAAGTCGAGGTCTCCTGCAGGGAGTAAGCGGTGGTGAATTTCAACCCGCGGCAGATGTCCAGGGTGGCGCGTACGCTGCCAATCATATTCTGGTCCTTCTGCTGGTTGGTGGTTTGCTCTATGTCAGACACCGGGTTGCGGGTGTAGAAGTTGTCGGACTCGTAGTAACCGCCGTACTTCACGTATTTAGCATCTTCCGATGTGATGGGCATCGTAGGGTTGGAGCGAATGGCCTGGTTAAAGTTGTCGTAATTAGCCCAGTCCTTGAAACCGCGGGTGTAGGAGAAGTCGTAGGAAATCTGCAGGCGGTCGTTAAGTGCCTTCTGGTCTGCGGCAAAGCGGCCCTGAACCTCGTCGAAATCGGATTTAAGGGCGATACCCTGGAGGTTGCGGTAGCCGATGGAAGCGCGGTAGTTGAACTTTTCGGTGCCGCCGGTAATAGACACGTTGTGGGTGTGGGAAACCGGGTTGCGGGAGATGGCCTTTATCCAGTCGGTGCTGGCGCCGAAGTCGGTGCCGTAGCCCTTGGGAACCATCATTGTGCGGTATTCCTCGGCGGTGAGCACGCGCGGCACGTTGGTTATGAAACCGACGCTGGCGCTGCCGTTATACTCTGCGGAGAAGGCGCCGTCCTTGTTGCCGCGGCGGGTGGTGATGAGCACGACGCCGGCGTTGGCGCGGGTACCGTAGATGGCGGCTGCGGAACCGTCCTTGAGAATGTCGATAGATTCGATGTCGGCCGGCTGTACGGAGGAGAGGTTGCCGCCCGGCACACCGTCAATCACATAGAGGGGTTCGGTGGAGCCGTTCAGGGAGCCGACACCGCGCAACTGCACGTTGTAGCTGTTCTGAGCGGGGTCGTCACCGCCGTTCTTAATTACATTGAGACCGGCGACCTTGCCCTGCAGCAGACCCATAGGGTTGGCCACGGAACCTTTGTTAAAATCGTCGGGTTTGAGAGAAGCCACGCTGCCGGTGACCTCCTTCTTTGTCTGGGAACCGTATCCGATGACGACAACTTCGTCAAGGAATTCATTGTCCTCTGCCAGTGTGATTGTTGCCGGAACAGCATTGGCGGCGAAGGTCTGTGTGGAATAGCCTATGCAGCTTATTTCCACCACGGAGTTTTCGTCCTTTACGTTGAGGACAAAATCGCCGTCCATACCGGTGGAGACACCGTTGGTGGTGTTTTTCTCCATTACCGTGGCGCCGTAGACCGGGCCAAGGGCATCAATCACGACTCCTTTAACCTGATATCCGCCCTGGGCGGACGCGGGAGTGCCGGTGAGGCCTGCCAAAAACAGGATGCCGGCTACTGCGGTTAAGAATCTTTTCATCAGATGATTGTTAGTTAAACTTATTAATGGTTAATTGTTGTTGTTTGTTTTCACTTTGACAAGCAGCACAGCGGCAGCACCGACAATAAGGTAGATGCCGGCCATAACGAGCATAGAGCTCTGCGCCCCGCCCACGGCCTTGAGCACCAGGCCGCCGGTGGCAGCAGCCACAATCTGCGGCAGGCAGATTGTGCCGTTGAACAGGCCCAGGTAGCTGCCCATATACGGGTTACCCTCAAGAGCGTTGGTGAGCAGCGTGAAGGGGAGGGCCAGCATAGCGGCCCAGGCGGCGCCGATAAGGAAATATGCGGCGCAGGCCAGATATTTATCGTGGATGAACGCCACTGCAATAAAGCCCGCGGCGCCAATCAGCAGGCTGACGATATACGCGGTCTTGAGGTTTTTGAAGCGGGGGAGCATAAGCGCCCACAGGATGGAGCCAACCGCCTGCACTGCGAACACCACGCCCACCCAGTTGCCGGCCGCCTGATATGCGGCGGAAGCGGTGTCGGTGGCGCCGCCCCAGCAGTTGAAGGCCAGCGTGCCGTTGGTGTAGGTCCACATATAAAGGAAGGCGGCCCAGCAGAAGAACTGCACCAGACCGACGGTCCAGAACACCTTGGGGGCCTTGAAGAGCAGTTTGAACAGCCCCTCTTTTTTCTCGGCGGCCTTTTCGGTGTCAATGCCGTGGAATTCGGCGTATTCTGCCGGTGGCATCTCCTTGACATTCAGGAAGGTATACAGCACGCAAAGAATCAGTATAACCGCGCCCGCATAGAACGAAACAATCACCGACGGCGGTACGACTCCCTCCGGAGCGGAGTTGGCTATGCCGATCCAGGTGAGGAAGATGGGGAGCAGATAGCCCACCAGGCTGCCGGCGTTGCACAGGAAGCTCTGGATGGAGTAGGCCTTGGCCTTCTGCTGCTCGTTCACCATATCGCCCACCATCATCTTGAAGGGCTGCATAGCCACATTAATGCTGGTGTCCAGGAAGATGAGCGAGAAGAGGCCGAACCACATAGCCATATTGAGCCCCAGGAAAACCCTTGTGGAGAAGTGCAGGCTGCCGGCGTTGGGCAAAAAGGCCATCACCAGCACGGCTATTATGGCGCCCACCAGCAGATAGGGCTTGCGGCGGCCCATCCGGCACCAGGTGCGGTCGCTCCACTTGCCAATGAGCGGCTGCACAATCATACCCATAAGCGGCGGCAGAATCCAGAAGAAACTCAGCTGGTGCGGGTCGGCGCCCAGGGTCGCGAATATGCGCGAAATGTTGGCGCTTTGCAGTGCATATGCAATTTGAACTCCGAAATACCCGAAGTTCAAATTGAATAATTGACGGTTGCTTAAATTATAATTTTTCATTATTTGGCGAAAAAAGCTTGCGAATTTACAACAAGCTGCGGAGTTTTCCAAAATTTTATAAACCCCTGCCGGAACTCTTTATCATCTCCGACAGTCGGTTGCATAGGGCGGTGTCGGCAATCAATTCCTCAACCGTTTTGTGCATACGCCAGCGCCAGTAGTGGCGGGGGTTGGCGGGGATGTTGATGCGCTCGTCGGCGGGGTTGCCGGCATATCGCACGTCGCCGTCTATGGCCAGATAGTCCTGCAGCGGCAGAATTGCCAGCATTGCGGGGGAGGCCAGGTGGTCGCGTACAATCTGCTCCGCCACCCAGGGTTCGCAGTAGAAGGGGGCGTCGCCGTTTCGGTGCATCATAAAGCGGAAGTAGCGCTGGGTGAGGGCGCGGTCCTCTTCCCACCAGGCCCGGAGCGGATTGGTGTCGTGAGTGCCCGTGGTGCACACGCAGTAGTAGGGGTAGCGTGCGGGGTCGGCAAAATCTTCCTTGGGGTCCTTGGGCATACGCTGAATCTCCAGGCTCAGGATGTTGAGCTCGTGCATAACCGGGGTTACGCAGGCGGGAATCATACCCAGGTCTTCGCCGCAGCTGAGCATAGCTGTGGAGCGGAGCAGGCTGGGGAGCTTTCTCATAGCGCTGCGGCTCCAGAACTTGTCGTGCCGGTGGTAGAAGAAATCGTTGTAAAGAATGTTGAAATCTTCTTTCTGGCCGGGGGTGAGGTTCGCATACGCCTTGGTATTATGGGCGGCGATGCGGGGGTGGTACCAGCCCGGCCTGCGGGGGTCTTCCACAAACAGGACATCGGTCGGGTCGGACGCGTCAGTGCGGCTTTTCTTGTCGCCGCCCAGATAGAACCCGCGCAGCGAAAGCTCGGTGGCGCTGTAGGGGAGGGCGGGAGAAAAGTGGCCCAGAAGGCCGCTGCGGTATTTTGCAGGAATCTCCCAAATGCGGAAGAAGCCCAGGATGTGGTCAATCCGGTAGGCGTCAAAATATTCGCTCATCTTCTCCAGGCGGGCCCGCCACCAGGCAAAATCGTCTTCCGCCATTTTTTCCCAGTTATAGGTAGGGAAACCCCAGTTCTGGCCGTCTGCGCTGAAGGCGTCCGGCGGGGCGCCGGCCTGCATATCCAGGTTGAACAGCTCCGGGAATGTCCACGCGTCGGCGCTGGTGGGGCTCACGCCAATCGGCAGGTCGCCCTTGATGGCCACCCGGTGCTTATGTGCGTAGGCCACTGCATCTTTCAGCTGGGCATCCAAAAGATATTGGATCCAGCGCCAGAAATCGACTTGTTCCGGGTGTTTGGCGGCGTAGCTCTCCGCTTTTCTCTTGGAGTACTTGGCCTGCTGGCCCCAATTGTGCCAGTTGGCGGTGTCTTTTTCGTCTCTCAGGCAGCAGAAAACGGCATATGGCAGCAGCCACGACTCGTTGTTCTTTATAAAGGTCTGATAGGCTTCGTCGCCGGCCAGGCCGCTTTGTTTGGCGGCGAATACCTCTTGGAGAAGCCGTTTCTTTTCTGCATTTACCCGTTCGTAGTCTATCTTGTCAAGGGCATTGAGCTCCTTTTGGAGCTTCTCGTAGGCCTTGTCTGCCACAACGCCTGCCGCGGGCAGATTTACGAACTGCGGATGCAGCGCAAACGAACTCACGGAGTTATATGGGTAGGAGTCGCGCCACGTGCCGGTCATACTGGTGTCGTTCACCGGCAGCAGCTGTATAAAGTTCTGCCCGGTGGCCACGGCCCAGTCCACCATCTTCTTTATGTCGTTGAATTCGCCCACGCCAAAACTCTCTTTGGTGCGGAGGGAGAAGACCGGGATGGCCACGCCCGCGCCGCGCCAGAGGGGGATGTTGAACTTGGGCAGGATGTTGCCCAGCACCCGGACCGCACCGGAAGGAGGCACTTCGCCCGAATAGTGGTTGGGGCCCGTCTCCCAATAAAGTATGTCGCCGGTGGCGGCATCGGCTATTACGTATTTATATTCGAAAGGTTTATCGACCTGTACGGCGCCCCGCCAGCGGGGGTACAGCACTCCGTCCAACGGGAGGGCTTTTTGCCAGGTGCCGAGTTCGGGGATATCGCCGCTCACGCCCAGCATCTGGCCCGGACGCAGGTGCGCCGCCGAACTCTTGAACACAAAGTTGCCCTTGAGAGGCCGCAGTTTTTTTCGTGTGGCTTTCCTGCCGAATATTACACTGCGGAAGGCGGAAGACCAAAAGGCGCTGTCCGGCGGCCGGTCTATCCAGCGGTCAACAACCTCGGCCTGCCGGATGGCCGTGGGAATGTGCAACATATGCGAGCGCCACTCGGTGCGCCTGGTAACACCGTCGGCAACAACTTCGTAGCCGTAGTGTTGCCCCCTGTGAATATCATTGCCGGTAAGGCAGACAGTCCAGTTCCCGCCTTCGATATAGTTCATAAGATGGGTTTTCTTGCCGACTTTAAGCACCAGCTGCTCACCCCAGGAGGTGTTGTAATTCAAAAGAAAACGAACTATCATAAACCAAAAAATTAAGTGTATTAATACAAATATGTGAAAAAAATTGGAAAATTCAATGTACCTTTACGTTAGAATCTTTAATCCTTGTCAAAAAATGAAACGTTTTTTAGCCCTCGCGCTGGTTTTTTGCAGCGCCCTGAGCCTGGCTGTTTCTTGCAAGAAACCGACGGTTGAACCCGCCCTCGACATCACCACCCCCGCCATTATGGTGGCGGAAGGTGAGAATACCTCTACTTTTACATTCAAAGCCAACAACGATTGGACTGTAACATCTTCCGATGCCTGGTGCAAAGTGTCCCCGACCTCCGGCGCGGCCAGCGAAAATGCCGCTATGGTGACGCTCACCCTGGAGCCTAATACGACCGGCGCGGCCCGCACGGCCACCGTAACGGTGAAGGCCGGCGGCCTGGAGAAGCAAATTACGGTGACACAGGCGCCGGAGGCGGTTAAGCAGGAAGACATAGCGGTTAATTTTATATGGAACTACCAGGATGATACACAAATTACGAACCGCTACCTCAAAGTCAAATACCAAGCTCCTTTCCGGGATGGTGGCGCCCACGCGTTTTATGCTAATGTGAAAGCGGATTTTATGCGGGTAGACGGCGTCATTCCCAATTTTGTATTCGCTCTTGAAGATGATTCTCAAGATTGTATACAGTTTGACTCCGAGGTGTACTACAAGGATAATAACGATACATACGATGTATGTTTTTACATTGTTAAAAATCCCGGCACCGAGCCACGGACGGGGCGTGTGCGTATTGCCACTGCAGACGGACAGCACGTCAGTGATATTATAACCATAGACCAGACGGGGATGCCGGAGCACGCGGTGGATATTGGATTCGCCCGCTTGTGGCGCGAGTACAACCTGGGTGCTTCGGCCCCGGAGGAATTCGGAGATTACTATGCCTGGGGAGAATTGGCGCCAAAGACAACATACACGTGGGACAATTACAATTGCGTGGGGGGCGATAAGTATTCCAAAATTGACCGCAGCAACGGCGGTTATTCCTGGTCCCCCACATTGTGGAACGAGCACGATGCTGTTTCCCAAAGTATGAATCCCGAATTTGTCCAATACGGCCCATATTGGGAAATGCCGTCAAAGAGCGATTTTGAACAATTGCTGGCAACAAGGGAACAAACCGACACGTACAAGTGGGAATGGAAAACCATTAACGGCCACAGCGGCTGGCAAATTACATATCTTGTTAACGGCAACTCAATTTTCCTCCCGGCCGGAGGTTACAAAATGGACGATGCCCTTCAGCACCCCGAACTTGGAATGTACTGGAGCACAGAAGCCCTTTTTGAGAACGAATGGACTCCGTCGGTATCCGCCACCGATAAGTCGTACTACCTGCGTTTCGAGCCGGGACCGGACGGCGAAGTGGCACTTTACAGCGACGGAGCGCGGGCTGCCGGAAAGCTGCTCCGCCCCGTGACGTATTAAAATTAGGTTAAGTCCTTAAAATTTTAAACCTTTGCAGTCCGGATCAATTCCGGACTGCTTTTTTATGAATACACTTTTCGACAAAATTTGGGACTCTCACGTAGTGCAGATTGTAGAAGATGGTCCCACCCAACTTTACATAGACCGGCTTTACTGCCACGAAGTGACTACTCCTCAGGCATTTGACGGTATGCGGCAGCGCGGCATAAAGCCCCTGCGTCCGCAGCAGATTGTCTGTATGCCAGACCATAACACCCCCACCCACGACCAGGACAAACCCATTGCGGACCCCGTTTCCAAGAAACAGGTCGACACCCTCGCCGCCAACGCCGCGGAATTCGGATTGACACATTACGGAATGAACGATAAACGCAACGGCATAATCCACGTCGTAGGGCCGGAGAAGGGCCTTTCGCTGCCAGGTATGACCATCGTATGCGGCGACTCCCACACCTCCACCCACGGGGCTATGGGCGCCGTTGCCTTCGGAATCGGAACCTCTGAGGTTGAGATGGTTATGGCGTCGCAGTGCATTTTGCAGCAAAAACCCCTCTCTATGCGCATCAGCGTGGAGGGTAAGCTGGGCAAAGGG
>JAFZYD010000066.1 GCA_017616475.1 Bacteroidales bacterium | reverse complement strand
GCTCCTCATCTAGGACTTGAACCTAGGACCCCCTGATTAACAGTCAGGTGCTCTAACCAACTGAGCTAATGAGGAATTTTCCTTTCGGGACTGCAAATGTATAACTTTTTTCATTGTGCGCAAATATTTTTGTTGCAAAAAAAGAATTTTGCTCTATCTTTGCAGTCCCGATTCGTTAAGCCCAGATGGCGGAATTGGTAGACGCGCTAGTTTCAGGGACTAGTGATCGCAAGATTGTGCAGGTTCGAGTCCTGTTCTGGGCACTAAAAAAAGTCAGCTTCCGCTGACTTTTTTTGTGCCCCTGTGGCACCTACTTTACTAGGGGGCTGCCGCCCCCTAAGACCCCTGCGGCGCAGAGCGCCGGTCAGCATCAGCTGACTTTTTTTGTGCCCGCTGGCACCTATCCCCGTGGCAGCAAGTCCGCTCATTATCAGCCATTTACTACATCTCGCTTGTGTAAAAATGCGCAAGCGACATTGCGTTATTGCCTGGTACTCAGCAGTGTAGGTGCCACGTGCGCCGCGCAGGCGGAGGTCGGCAGATGCATCAAAGAAACCGTGGGCGCCCGTGCCCTCGTAAAACGGGAGGGGCCCGCAAGCATAATAATCGGCATCAGCCGATAGCGTAGCGCGTGCGGGTAGGCTTGCAGAATAGCCAGCGCGAAGCGGCGGGGTTTGGGGCAGCGCCCCAGTATTATAAGGGGATGAAGTGAGCGTAGCGAACGGAAGTTTCTGGATGCATCTGCCGCCGAAGCTTTAGCGGCACAGGGGCACTAACGGTCCAAGGGATGGGCCGCCGGGACCGCTGACGCAGCGAGATACACGAGAGGGGCGCCAGGTGTATTTCGCTGCAGCAAAAGACGGGAATTCCGGGGGTATCTTGCAGCGAAGTACACGTACGGGGTGCCACGTGTATTTCGCCGCACTGATGACCGGCGGTAAGTGCGCCCGATGTCTCAAATTCCGGGACAGCGGGCACGGAATGCGGCCGGGAACATACCGGACCCTGCCACACCCTGCCACACCCCGCTGCACCCTGCCGCACTATGCCGCACTATGCCGCACACAGCCGTGCGCTTACCCGCTTAACGTAGTTTATAAACGATGGGGAAGGTGTAGACGACAGGGACGGGTTCGCCGTTCTGGGTTGCGGGCTCCCACTTGGGCGAGGAGGAGACTACACGCACGGCTTCGGCGTCAAGGTCTTCGCGCACACCACGCAGCACCTCAACATTGCGCACAGCGCCGTCGGCCCCGATGGTGAACTGCACAATAACACGGCCTTGCACTTTGTCTTGAATGGCCTGCTCGGGATACTTGAGGTTGCTGTTGACCCACTTGGGGAATTCGTTGGCATCGCCGCCGTTGAAAACAGGCTTGTTCTCAACCAAAGCGAATGGAACGCCCTCCTGACCGGAGGCCTCGTCAGCAGCCTCATTCGGAGTCTGAACGTCGGAAGCGGCGCCAGTCCCATAGGCAACAACCTCCACCCCACCGTCCGCAGCCTCACCGGCATCAGCATTCTTTGCATTTTTCTTTGCAGGATTGCATGCGAACATAAAGGCCAGCAGCACGGGCACAAGGGCCAGATACGACCAACGCATCCAGCCGGAAGAATTAGATTTGAGCATCATAGTGATTCGATTTTTAAGTTTTGCGTGCTGGAAGCCGCTGGCCAGGGAAAAACGCTGTTCTCCCACGGCTTTCCGCACAAGAAGCAATTGATATTGTGTTGCATCGATGCCATTGTTAAGCACTCCCTCGTCCGCCTCGTACTCGTGCACCAGGCGCAGCTCCTCGCTGGTTATCCACACCAGCGGATTCCACCAAAAGAGCATCTGGATCGGGAGGAAAAGGAGCAGGTCCAGCGAATGCCGGCAGCGCACGTGCATCTGTTCGTGGGTGAAGATGGCCGGGTTCTGCTGAAGATCTTTGCGGCCGATAACCACCGTCCTGTCCCAGCTGAACGAAGGGACATCCCTGTCCAGCACCACCAGCCGGCACCCATCGCGAACAACCGTCTCCCCGCTCTTTATGAGCCTCCGCATCTTCACGGCCGATATCAGATAAAGAACCAACGTGACAATAGCCCCGGCTGCGTAGAGTGCCATCAGGACGGTAGCCCAAGGAAAAGCTGCCGGTTGAGACTGCCCCACGGGCCCCGACCCCACGCCGACCATTGTCAATTCCGACGCGACAGCCAAACCGGCCGCCTCCACGCGCCGCAACCGGATGAGCGGCAGCAGCAGGCACAGATAACTGCCGGAGAGCAGCAGCGCCCTGTTCAAGCGGAAAAACGTGGTGCGGCGCATCACCAGCAAATAAAAAGCGTAGAACAAACTCAAATAGAGCCCCGCCCGCGCGATATATAAAAGGAACGCTGTCATTTCTTGTTGTTTTCAATTTTAGCAATCAAATCCTTCAACTCATGGATATCCATCTTGTCCTCCTCCACAAACTGCGACACCAGCCGCAGGTAAGAATTATCGTAATAACGGGCCACCACCTCGGAAACAGTGTCGCCGTGGTACTGCCGCTCACTTATCTTGACCTTGTATCGGAACGAATTAGCCATCGGCTCCCGCTCCAGAAACCCCTTCTCTTCCAAGAACTTAACCAACGTAGCCACAGTATTGTAGTGGGGCTTGGGCTCCGGTATGTACGAAATCAAATCCCTGATGAACAAAGGCTCGTGCGCCCAGAAAATGTTCATCAGCTCCTCCTCTTTTGCCGTCAATTTCTGCTTCATAACTATATCTAAATGTGGTTTCAATGCAAATATACAAAAAATAATTCATCTCCTAATTTTTTTAGGAGTTTTCTTAAAATAATTAGTACGTTGCATTATTGGCTCGGAAAAAGTATTTTTGCAAGTTACAGCGAATAATGCATCGGCAATGGACGTAAATCTGTTCTCAAAGTGTCTCAAGGAGCTCCTGCGCAATCACGACGAGGTGGTTGTGCCGGGCCTGGGGACGTTTTCTGCGCAGATGGTGCCCGCGGCCGTGAGCGAAGACGGCACCCCGACGCCCCCCTACCGAAAGATATCCTACAGTCCGGCGGAGAAGGAGGAAGACGGGTTCTTCTTGCGCTGGCTGGCGAAGGACCTCCCGGAGGGGAGCGACGCCGCCCAGCAGCTGCAAGATTTCCTTGTGGATTTGTTCGGAGAACTGGATGCGAGCCGCCCGGTGGACCTCGGAGACCTGGGCCAGATGCGCGCCACCGCCCGCAAAATCTACTATTTCACGGGGAACACCAGCGTGTTCGAGTACCCGGACGTGCCGGGCCAGGAGTCGGTGGAAGCTATGCTACCGGAGGACCTTGCGGAAGAAGAAAGCCGCCCGATAGAGCTCTCCACGGAGAAATGGGCCAGGGCCGACTATGAAGAGCCGGCAGCGGCCCCAGAGCCCGCCCCCGAGCCCGAGCCAACCCCGGAGCAAAAACCAAAGCCCGAACCCACCCCTGAACCGGAAGAGACCCCCGCCCCCGAGGACCCGCGCATCACCCTGATAGGCAACATTTTGCTCATCATATTCGTGGTGCTTATATTTATAGTTATTGCAGTAATCCTGCTCAAGGACCTGCCCTGGATGAGCAACCTGCTGGACCACCTGCTGTACACAAAAGAAGAACTTGAGATACTTGGCAAATAGATGATTGACCACAACACCAAAGAGAGGATAATGGACGCCGCCCGCATAGAGGAGGTGATTGGCGAGTTCGTGACCCTGAAGCGCTCGGGGGCGAACTACGTCGGTCTGTGCCCCTTCCACCAGGACAACCACCCCTCCCTTAGCGTGTCGGCCACCAAGCAGATATTCAAGTGCTTCTCCTGCGGCCACTCGGGCAATGTGGTCTCGTTCCTGATGGACCACGAACACATCAGCTACCCCGAGGCCCTCAAGTATCTGGCTCACAAATACGGCATCGAGGTGGTGGAAAAGGAGGAGACCCCGGAGGAGGCCGCCGCCCGTATGCGCAGCGACAGCCTCATAATTGTTTCCGAGGCGGCCCAGAAATATTACCAGGAGGTACTCTGGGACCCGGAGCGGAGCCATATGATTGGCCTCAACTACTTCCGCAGCAGAGGATTTACCGACGAAACCATAAAGAAATTCGGCCTCGGATACGCCCCCAAGGGCTTCGACAACTTCACCAAATACGCCCTGGACGCCGGCTACAAAGAGGAATACCTGCTGGAAACCGGCCTCTGTATGAAGAAAGATGACGGCCGGCTCACGGACCGATTCTACGAACGCGTAATGTTTCCCATCTACTCGCTGGGGGGCAAGGTCATCGCCTTCGGCGGCCGCATAATGTCGTCGGAAAAACAAGCGGCCAAGTATGTAAATTCTCACGAATCGCCCATCTACAACAAGAGCCGCTCCACCCTGTACGGCCTCTTCCAGGCCAAGAACGCAATAGCCCGGCAGGACAAATGCATAATGGTGGAGGGCTACGCCGATGTAATATCTATGCATCAGCGGGGCATCGAGAACGTGGTCGCCTCCAGCGGCACGTCGCTCACCGAGGGGCACATCAATCTGGTGAAACGCTTCACCAAGCGCATCACATTTATCTACGACAGCGACCCGGCGGGAATCAAAGCCTCTATGAGGGGCATAGATATGGTGCTGGAAGCGGGTATGGAGGTCAAGATTGTGCTGCTGCCGCAGGGCGAAGACCCCGACTCGTTTGCCCAGGCCAACGAAAAGGCCGACATAGAAGAATACATCGCCCGCAACGAACAGGATTTCATATCGTTCAAGATGGCCATCCTGTCCAAAGACCTGGCGGACAACGACATATACGGCCGCACACAAATGATTAACGACATTGTGCAAACTGTCTCCGTGATTCCGGACGACATCACCCGCAATGTCTATATAGAGCAGGTGGCCGCGACCTTCAATCTGCAGACCGACTCGCTCTTTTCCCGCATCCGCAAGATGCGCAGAACGCGCCGCGAGCAAGCCGCCAGCCGCCGCAGGTACGAAGAAAACCGCCCGGCAGGCGCACCGCAGCCCGGCAACGGTGCGCCCGGTTACGACGGGCCGCAGCCCGGCTACGGCGAACCGCCGGAAGACTATCAGGACAGCTATGCGCCCGAAGACGAATCGCTTCTGAAGCCGGTACCCGCCACCAACGCCTTCCTGGACATCTGCGAGCGGGAGCTGGTGGAAATGCTGCTCAAGTATGGCGAATATATGCTGCACTGGGAAAGCAATATGCTCTACGGCACGGAAAAAATTCCGGAGATGACGGTGTCGGAATATATCCGCTCATCGCTGGAAGACGACGGCCTGGCAATGGAAAACCCTCTGTACAAGAAAGTTTACGACGAATATTACACCCTGCCGCAAACTCCGGGCGAAGACTGCGAAGTGGCGCAGGGGCGCGTTATAAAACACTTCACGTTCCACGACGACGCCCAGGTGCTGCAGCTCATAACCGAACTGCTCACCGATTCGCACCCGCTCACCATCAAAGTCTACAACGACTCCCTCACCCCGGAAGAGCACCGGCTGTGCAAAGATGTGCCGAGGGCCGTGCTCCAGTACAAATCGCGCATAGTATCCCTGCAGCAGACAGCACTCCAGAACGAGATTAAACAAGCGCAGAAGGCCGGCGACGCCGAAAAGAACAAAGAATTGATGCGCAACTTTATTATGCTGGCCCAGGTGCGCAGCCGGCTGGAAAAAGAATTAAAGAAATATTAAAACTATCAAAATATGGCAAACAACTACAAAAGGACACTGGTAACCTGCGCGCTCCCCTACGCGAACGGCCCTGTACACATCGGACACCTTGCGGGCGTTTATGTTCCCGCCGACATCTATGTGAGGTATCTGAAGATGCGCGGCCGCGACGTGCTGTTTATTTGCGGCAGCGACGAGCACGGCGTCCCCATCACCATAAAGGCGCTGCAGCAGAAATGCACCCCGCAGGATATCGTGGACAAATATCACGGCATAATAAAGAAGGCTTTCGCCGATTTCGGCGTCAACTTTGACATATATTCCCGCACCACCAGCAAGGTGCACGAGGCCACCGCTTCGGAGTTCTTCAAAAAGCTCTACGACGCGGGCAAGTTCATAGAGAAGGAGAGCGAGCAGTATTACGACGAAACTGCGCACCAATTCCTGGCCGACCGCTACATAATGGGCACCTGCCCCAAGTGCGGCAACGACCGCGCATATGGCGACCAGTGCGAGAAGTGCGGCTCCACCCTATCCCCCGACGAGCTGATAAACCCCCACTCCACCATAAGCGGCGCGCCGCTGGTTAAGAAGGCCACCAAACACTGGTATCTGCCGCTGGACAAGTATGAGGGATGGCTGCGCGAGTGGATTCTGGACGGCCACAAAGAGTGGAAGGTGAATGTCTACGGCCAGTGCAAGAACTGGCTTGACGGCGGCCTGCAGCCCCGCGCCGTAAGCCGCGACCTCGACTGGGGCGTACCCGTGCCGGTAGAGGGTGCCGAAGGCAAGGTGCTCTACGTGTGGTTCGACGCCCCTATCGGCTACATATCCAACACCAAGGAACTGCTGCCCGACAGCTGGGAAAAATGGTGGAAAGACCCCGAAACCAAGCTGGTGCACTTCATTGGCAAGGACAACATAGTGTTCCACTGCATAGTGTTCCCCTCGATGCTCAAGGCCTACGGCGGATACATCCTCCCGGACAACGTCCCT
>JAFZYD010000002.1 GCA_017616475.1 Bacteroidales bacterium | reverse complement strand
GGCCCGAGCCGGTGGACCTCGGCCTATCCGTGAAATGGGCCTCCTGCAACCTTGGCGCAACGGCTCCGGAGGGCTACGGCGACTACTATTCCTGGGCCGAGATCAAAGTCAAGGACGATTACTCCTGGAGCAGTTATTCCCAGACCGACGGCGACAACAAGCACGCCCTTAACAAATACACGGTGCGCTTCGCGCTTCATTATGTGATGGAACCGGAAGACGATGCAGCCCGGGTGCTGCTGGGCGGCGGCTGGCGGATGCCCACCGACCCTGAAATGCGGGAGCTGCAGCAGAATTGCGACTGGGTTTGGAGCGAGAAGGACGGCGTGAAGGGTTACAAGGTTACCAGCCGTATCAACGGCAATAGCATTTTCCTGCCCGCCGCGGGCTATATGGAGGGGAAGGAGCTAATTGCCGCCGGCAGCGGCGGCCGCTATTGGACCACCACCCGTCATCCGTACTACGCTTGGTGCGCGCAGCATCTCTTCTTCAGCATAGACAACCAGTATGTCTACTTCTATGGCCGCTACCGCGGGTATAGCATTCGTCCTATTTACACAGGGGACTAACGCCCCCTGAAACCCCCACCGCTCCGCGCTGGCTATTTCTTAGGCCAACCCGCGCGCGCTTCGCTATCGCCTGATGGCGATTATTACAGCCATATCTGGCTACTTCCCGAAGTTCACGGAGGCCCAGGGGAGGGCGTAGTGGAGCACCATCGGCCAGTAATACCAGTTGTGGTCGCCGTCGCGCACGCGGAACTCGTGCGGAATGCCCTTCTCCTGCATCTTGTAGTGCATATCCACCGACAGGTGCAGCAACCAGTCGTCGTCGCCAATGTCAAAGGTCCATTTTACCGTGCGGAGGGCCGCCACGGTAGCCTCATCGGCATTCGCCACGAAAGCAATCGCCGAATGTTCGTGCACCGAGCGGCAAACCACGGCCAGCTGGTCTTCGGTGTCGTTCCAGCCGACCTCGCCGTTCTCGTCCAGCCAGGGGCTCATCGCGTAGCAGCTGGAGAACATCTCGGGGTGGTGCTGGCAGTACACCGTGCTTCCGCCGCCGCCCATCGAGAGGCCCATAATGGCGCGGTTTTTCTTGTTGCCGATGCAGCGGTATTTTGACTCCATCTGGGGCATCAGCTCCTGGAAAAAGAAATCTTCGTAGTTGCGCCCGGGGGTGTTGAAATAGCCGTTGAGCACTTCGCGCGGGTTCGGGTGGCCGGCGTTGGGCATAATAATCACCATCTCCGCCGCCTCACCGGATGCTATGAGCCGGTCTGCAATGGTTTGCATATTGCCGTGCCCGGCCCAGCCTTCGTAGGTGTCGGAAAGGCCGTGCAGCAGATACACCACAGGGTATTCCTTGCCGGAGCCGTCAAAGCCGTCCGGCAGATAAACATTGCATTTGACCTCGCACCCCAGAATCTTGGAGTCGATGCTGTCGGTTATCACGCGCCCCGCCACGGCCGGCAATGCCAGCGCCAGGGCAATCACAAATACAAAAAGTTTCTTCATGGGAATGTGTGTTATACAATGCGAATATACAAAAAACGACAACAATGTACAGTTGGCAAATTGCAATAGTTTGTGTAACTTCACAAACTATAATAAGTTATGCCTTTTATGGGCGGTAAGGGAAATATTTTTGCCCGCATTTGGGGGTTCTACCGCGACAGTTTCAAGAATATGACGTGGGGGAGGCCCCTCGTGTGGCTAATAGTGCTCAAACTTGTGATACTTTTCGGAGTGTTGCGGGTTTTCTTTTTCCGTCCGGCTATGGCGGGTATGACCGAGGAACAAAAAATAGAAACGGTTTCGGACAGGCTGACCGGTGCCGAAGAAATACAAACAATTAATGAATAGCTTTTTATGGATGTAATACTTTGGTCTAGATTGCAATTTGCAATGACCGCGGCCTACCACTGGCTGTTTGTTCCGCTTACGCTGGGCCTTGCGCTGGTGATGGCAGTTATGGAGACACTCTACGTCGTAAAGAAAGACGAATTCTGGAAAAAGACGGCGCAGTTCTGGATGAAAATATTTGCCGTCAACTTTGCGGTGGGTATCGCCACCGGCCTCATTCTGGAGTTTGAATTCGGAACCAACTGGAGCAACTACTCTTGGTTCGTGGGCGATATGTTCGGCGCCCCGCTGGCCATAGAGGGCATACTGGCCTTCTTTATGGAGGCGACCTTTTTTGCGGTGATGTTCTTTGGTTGGAACAGGGTGTCGAAGAAGTTCCACCTGGCAAGCACCTGGCTCACCGGCATCGGCGCCACCATAAGCGCCTATTGGATTCTGGTGGCCAACGGCTGGATGCAGAACCCCGTAGGCACCACTTTCAACCCCGAGACCGTGCGCAGCGAAATGGCCACCGCGGCGGCCTTCTGGGAGGTGATTACCAACCCCGTGGCGGTGTCTAAATTCTTCCATTCCGTAACCAGCGGCTGGGTCACCGGCGGAATGTTTGTGGTGGGAGTCAGCGCCTGGTACCTGCTGCGCGGCCGCAGCCGCAAGTTCGCCCTAAAAAGCGCCCTGGTGGGCGGTATCGTGGGCCTTGTGGGCAGCGCCGCCGTGATGCTTTCGGGCGATTCGTCCGGCGTGCACGCGGCTGAATTCCAGCCGATGAAGCTGGCTGCGGCAGAGGGCCTCTACGACGGCGGCAACGGGGTGGCGTTCACCGTCGTCCCGGGCATCAAAGTGCCCAAGATGCTGTCTATACTCGCCACCCACAAGGTGGACGGTTTTGTGCCGGGCATAAACGACATACTTAACGGTTATACCGACTCCGACGGCGCCACGGAACCCTCCGTGGCAGAAAAAATGGAAAAAGGACGTGCCGCCCTCGACGCTCTGGCGCTATACCGGTCGCTCAAGGACACCGACCCCGTGGCCGCGGCAGAAGCCAGGTTCGTGCTGGATCAGAATGTCCGCTATATGGGCTACGGCCATCTGGAGAAGCCGCAGGATGTGGTTCCTCCCGTAAAGGTGGTCTTCTGGGCCTTCCGCTTTATGATAGGCCTCGGAATGCTGATTGCCCTTGTGCTGCTGCTCTCCCTCTGGGGTGCTTGGAAAAACAAACTGGACAAGATGAAGTGGCTGTTGTGGGTCGCCATCATTTGCATTCCGCTGGTTTACATCTGCGGCCAGTGCGGCTGGATTGTGGCGGAAGTGGGGCGCCAGCCTTGGACCATCCAGGGGCTGCTGCCCGTTGACGTGGCCATCTCCAGTCTCAGCGCCGGCGCCGTCAAAACGACGTTCTTCGTGTTCCTGGGCGTCTTTGCGCTGTTTCTTGCCATCGAAATCAGAATTATGTTGGGGGCCATCCGCAAAGGTCCCGCAGAAATAGAGGAGGACTAAGTTATGACATACGAATTTTTGCAAACATATTGGTGGTGCCTGATTGCCCTGCTGGGCGGTTTGCTTGTGGCGCTGATGTTTGTGCAGGGGGCCAACCTGCATTTGGGCAACCGTTCCCTGAGCGACGCGCAGCGACGGGTGATACTCAATGCCACCGGCAGCAAGTGGGAGATTACCTTCACCACGCTGGTCACCTTCGGAGGGGCGTTCTTCGCCTCTTTCCCGCTGTTCTACAGCACCAGTTTCGGCGGCGCCTACTGGGTATGGGTATTGTTGCTGATATCCTTCGTGTTCCAGGCGGTGTCGTACGAATTCTGCCACAAGAAAGAGAATCTGCTGGGCGCCAAAGCCTTTCGCATTGCCTTGATGGTCAATGGTTTGTTGGCGCCGCTGCTGGTCGGCACGGCGGTGGGCACTTTCTTTGCCGGGTCGCCTTTTACGGTTGACAAGGCGGCAATTGCAAACGCCGCGGCTCCGGTAATCAGCACCTGGGGCACCGGCTGGCACGGCTTGGAGGCCCTGACGCAGCCGCACGCGGTGATGCTGGGTTGCGCGCTGATGTTCCTCACCGCAATCTTGGGCGATTTGTACATTTTGAAAAATGTAGATGACGAGCATATCCACGCCCAGATGCGGCGTTCCATCAGGGTGCTTCTGATACCCTTCCTGGCACTCTTCGTTTTCTGGCTGGTAATACTTTTGGTCAAGAAGGGCTTTGCCGTGAGCGACGATGGCGTGGTTTCGCTGGAGCAATTCAAATATCTGCACAATCTGCTGCAGATGCCGGTTGTGTTGGTTATGCTGCTGGCGGGTGTGTTGCTGGTGCTTCTCGGCCTATGGAAAGGCGGCTTTACAAAGTCCCGCAACGGCATCTGGCTCGCCGCCCCCGGCACCGTACTTGTGGTGATGGCGGTATTCTTCCTGGCCGGCTTCAACAACACGGCATATTATCCTTCAAATACCGATTTGCAAAGTTCCCTCACCCTGATCAACAGCTCCTCCAGCTACTTTACGCTGCAGGTGATGTTCTGGGTGTCTATGCTAATCCCGTTCGTGGTGGCTTACATTGCATACGCCTGGCGGGCTATGGACCGCACAAAACCCGACCTTGAAAACGGCGCCGGGTATTAACAATGAATCATTTTATGAACCGTTACTTTATTATTCCTGCAGCAATAGTTGCACTGTTGGCCGCTTCTTGTTCCGACAGGCAGAATACCGCAGCCATCGACGTCAACAATAACGTTCCGGCGAATGCCGTGATGGCGCACCGCGGCTCTACCTACTGGGCCCCGGAGGAGACGGAGAGCGCCTGGCGATGGGCCCGCGAGATGGGTGCGGACTATCTGGAGTCCGACCTGCAGTGCACCAAGGACGGCGTTATTCTGGCCAACCACGACGACAATTTGACCCGCACCACCGACATCGAAGAGGTGTTCGGGAGCGAGGTGCCCGCCACCCGCCGCGAATTCTACCTCTCGCTGGGCTTTGACGGGGCCGATGCCGACGCACAGCTGGCGGTGGACCGCGAAAGGTTCAAACCCTTCTACGCCGCGTCGTATTATTACGCCGAACTGCTTATGCTGGATGCCGGCTCCTGGTTCAACACTGCCAATCCGGACCGCGCCCGGCCGCACTACGCCGGCACTCAGTATGTCTCCGCACTGCAGGACCAGATTGCCTATGCAGAGGGCAAGCGGCTGCTGCGCGACGGCGAGGGGCGGCGCATACTGCCCTGGCGGCTGAAACCCGCCTGCGAAGGTAAGACCCTTGCCGAAATCCGCGCCTCGACTGCGGAAGGGGGCAAGTATATGGAGTTTTTGGACTACGATTTTGCCGGAGCTTATGAGGCGGACCCGGCCGACAGCGGCCACCGCCCCGGCATCTACATAGAATTCAAGGAGCCGGAGGTGAATCCGGAAGATATGGAGCAGCGCGTCTACGACATTCTCTCCGCCGCCGGTTGGAACATAATCACAAGCCCGGCCACGGAAAAAGAGTTTTATAAAGACGGTAAGATTCAGGTTGGCAAAACGGCCGGCAAGGTGATTCTGCAGACATTCTCGCCAGCGTCGCTAATCCGGGCAAACGCTATCTTCAAAGGGCGGCTGCCGATGTGCTTCTTGCTGTGGCCGCCGTGCCCGGCGGAGATTCCCGGCGGCGACCTGGACACCCCGGAGGGCTTCCGGGCCATCCTTGACTGGGCAAAGGCGAACGGCGCCTCCATCAACGGACCTTCCATCTCCGGTGCCCCCAACAACTACGCTGAACTCAACAACGAGTGGCAGGCGGCCCTGGTGCACGAAGCAGGAATGCTGAACCACCCGTACTCTTTCGACTCTTTGGAACAGATGCAGGAGCAGACTGCCCGCAGCGACGGCTTCTTCACCAACCGCACCGACCTCACCCTCCGGTATCTCCTGGACAATGGTCTCCGCGCCCCCGAAGCCCCTTCAACTGTTCCCGACCCCGAAGCTACACTTTCCCGTTTGGGTTATTAAAATGTAATAATTATGCAGAAATCATTGGAATTGTGTCCGAACGCGGTGGTGGCCCATCTGGGCAAGGCGCCGCAGGAGTTTACCAGAGACGATATCATCAAGTTCATAAGAGAGAAGGGCATCAAGATGGTGGATTTTATGTACCCGGCCGAGGACGGCAGGGTCAAGACACTCAATTTCACCGTCAACAACCTTGAATATGTAGAGACTATCCTCTCGGAAGGGGAGCGGGTGGACGGCAGCAGTCTGTTCCCGTCGTTCATAGAGGCGGGCAACAGCGACCTGTACGTGATTCCGCGCTACCGCACCGCCTTCGTGGACCCGTTCAACGAAATCCCCACGCTGTGCTTCCTGTGCAGCTATTTTACCAAGGACGGCACTCCGTTCGAATGCGCACCGTTCGCTACCCTGCAGCGGGCGCACGAGGCCTTCAAGAATAGCACCGGACTGGAGTTCGAGGCGATGGGCGAATTGGAGTACTATGTGATTATGGAGGCGAGCCCTTCCTTTCCGGCAACGGACCAGAAGGGCTATCACGAAAGCGAGCCGTTCGCCAAGTTGAACGACTTCCGCCGAGAATGTATGGTGCTGGTAGCCCAGACGGGCGGCCAAATAAAATACGGCCACAGCGAAGTGGGCAACTTCACCTTGGACGGCAAGATATACGAACAGAACGAGATAGAGTTCCTGCCGAACCCGGTGGACACTGCCGCGGACCAGCTGCTGCTGGCCAAGTGGGTCATTCGCAACCTGGCCTACAAGCGCGGCCTGGACGTCTCCTTCGCCCCCAAAATAACCGTTGGGAAGGCTGGCAGCGGAATGCACATCCATATGAGGCTTATGAAACACGGCCGCAACGTCACGCTGGGCCGCGACGGCAAACTGTCCGACTATGCTCTGCGGGCAATCGCCGGCCTTATGCAGATGGCGCCGTCCATAACCGCCTTCGGCAACAAGAACCCGACGTCGTATTTCCGACTGGTGCCGCATCAGGAGGCGCCCACCAACGTCTGCTGGGGCGACTGCAACCGCTCCGCGCTGGTGCGCGTGCCGCTGGGCTGGTCGTCCGGCAAAGATATGTGCCAGATTGCCAACCCGCACGAGAAGCATACCTCACTCGACACGACCCACAAGCAGACCTTTGAGATGCGCAGCCCCGACTGCTCCGCCGACATCTACCAGCTTATGAGCGGACTGTGCGTAGCGGCCCGCCTCGGCTTGGAAATGCCGGAGGCAGAGGCACTTGCTTTGGCCCGCGACAAGTATGTCGATATGGATATCCACAAGGCGGAGAACGCCGCCCGGCTGGCGACTCTCGACTGCCTGCCCGCATCGTGTGAAGAATCGGCCGCCTGCCTGGACAAGGCGCGCGAAAGCTACGAGGCGATGGGCGTGTTCCCGCCGCGTATGGTGGACGGCATTATCAAGGGCCTGCGCTCGTTTAAGGATGCCGACCTGCGCGCACGCGTTTCGGCCACTCCGTCGCTGATGCAAGCCCTCGTAAAAGAGTATTTCTACTGCGGGTAATTACTGTTTCAAGAACTCGACGAAGCCGGCGATGTCCAAATCGTAGGCGCGGGGCCCTGCGAGTCGGGTGCCGTCCGGGCCAAGTATAAAGTAGTTGGGCTGGGAGTTCACGCCGAACTGCTCCATTGCGATGTTGGAGTTCACGCGGCCGACGTCTTTGAGAACCTTGCCGGCTGGGGTGGTGACCCATTCGTCTTCCGGGAGGCGCGTTTTGTCATCGACATACAGCGCCACCATCACAAAGTTGTCGCGCAGCATCTGAAGCACGGCGGGGTCGCTCCACACGCGTGCCTCCATCTCGCGGCAGTTCACGCAGCCGTGGCCGGTGATGTCCACAAAAATCTTCTTGCCGGAGGCGGCAGCTGCGGCCATTCCGTCCTCCAGATTGTCGTAGGCGGACAGGCCGTGGGGCATTGCCAGAACGTGGCTTCCAGCCACAGCCGTTTCGGCGGGAGCCGGTGCCTCCCGGTAGCGTCCCAGCACAAAATCCTGAGTTTCAAGCGGCGGCAGATAGCCGCTGAGCGCCTTTAGCGGCGCGCCCCACATACCCGGAATCATATAGACCACGAACGCGAAGTCTATAATGACCAGCGCCAGCCGGCCCACCGAAACGTGCTCCAGCGGGCTGTCGTATTTGAAGCGTATTTTGCCAAGCAGATAGAACCCCAGCAGAGTGAAGCACACAATCCAGATGGCCAGGTAGACCTCGCGGTCCAGCAGGTGCCAGTGGTAGGTTTGGTCTGCCACGGAGAGGAATTTGAGGCCGAGGGCAATTTCTATGAAGCCCAGCACGACCTTTACGCTGTTTAGCCAGCCGCCGCTTTTGGGGAGTTTCTTGAGGACGGACGGGAAGAAAGCCAGCAGCGCGAACGGCAGCGCGAAAGCTATGCTGAAGGCCAGCATAGTTATCATCGGCGTCCAGAACTCGCCCTGGGTACTCTTGATCAGCACGGTGCCCACGATGGGTCCGGTGCAGCTGAAGCTCACCAGCACCAGGGTCAGAGCCAGAAAGAAAACTCCGCCCAGGCCGCCGCGGTCGCTCTTGCTGTCCGCGCTGTTGGTCCATTTGCTGGGCAGGGTTATCTCGAACGCTCCGAAGAACGAAGCGGCGAACACCATAAAAATCAAGAAGAAGAGGATGTTAGGCAGCCAGTGAGTCGACAGCCAGTTGAATATGTCGGCGGTTACCGAAGCGCCGCCCAACAGCCACGTGAGGCCTATTATGATGCAGATGGGCACGGTGTAGAGCAGCACTATGAACAGGCCGTACATAAGCGCTTTGAAGCGACCGCCCTTCTCCTGCTTGATGAAGAACGACACCGTCATAGGCACCATAGGGAAGACGCACGGCGTAAGCAGCATCGCAAATCCCCACAGGATGGCCTCCAGAATCAGCGCCCAGAGCCCTTTGCCGCCCGACTTGGCGGGAGCGGCCGCAGGGGCATCTTCACCCACCCTCTGGGAGAATTCAAGCTCCTCCGGCATAAGGCACTCATCCCCGCTGCAGGCCTGCCACCGCACTGTGCCGCATACTGTTGCAGGTTCGGTGATGTTGAGGTCCTGGGTTATGACGTAAGTGCCCGTGGCAACGGTTTCGCCCTTATAATCGGAAGGTGAATACTGGTCGGCCGGCTGGCCTGCAAGCTGCACTGCGTCGGAGGTCTCCACCTCCAGCGTGACCCCGGTGAACGGGGTTCCCATAGGGTGGATGTAGTATTCGTCCGCAATTTTGCCGGTAACCACCAAACAGTAGCTGTCGCCGGTCTTCTTTACTTCCGACTGCCACAACACCGAAGGGTTCTGAACCGCGCCTGCAATGAGCAGCAGCGCACCGAATAGTATTCTCAACATAGAAATGTCTCTTTAGGGGCAATTACTCCACAAAAGTAGTGAACTTTTTGTATATATTTGCGAGAGGAGTAATACTTAAATGATATGAAACGCATAATACTCATACTTGGTTTTTTATTGCTTGTTTTAGGGGCATCGGCCAAAAGCAGGGTGGTGACCGACAGCATCGCCTGCAACCGGCTCGGGGTGCCGCAGAAATACAACGTGTATCTCCCGAACGGCTATAAAGAGACAAACCATTATCCGGTAGTTTATCTGCTTCACGGCCTCTGGGGATGCTATAAAGATTGGGTGGAACTCGGACAGATGGAGCGCGTTGCAGACCTGCTGATGGCTTCCGGCGAATGCGTCCCGGCGGTGATAATTATGCCCAACGGCGGCGATCCCGACGTACACAACTACCAGAGCGGCTATTTTAATGTGGACGGGTGGCCGTTCGAAGATTTCTTTTTCGAGGAGTTCCTGCCTCAGGTAGAAGAGAAATACCATTGCGGCGGCGCCAAGGGGCAGCGGGCCATTATGGGGCTGTCGATGGGCGGCGGAGGCACCATCGTATATGCCCAGCGGCACCCCGATATGTTTGCGGCGGCCTACGGAATGAGCGCCTGGCTGGAGATGAAGGGGCGCGCCTCCCGCGGCAGCGAAGTGCCGCGCAGCAAGCTGGCCATTACCGACCGTTCGGTGGAAGAACATTCCGCCCTGGATTT
>JAFZYD010000065.1 GCA_017616475.1 Bacteroidales bacterium | reverse complement strand
CCCTGCCGGGCGACTACTACTCTCGTGGCAGATACAATGCTGATTGTCAGTGTTTTATGCAATGTCGCTTGTGTAAAAATGCGCAAGCGAGATGTTGTAAGATGTTGATAGATAGAGGGGTAAGTGCCACGAATTGCCATCGGGGCTTAAGAAGGCTGAGCCGATCCGGAGAAGCAATGCCGCCGCAGCGAAGCGGGGCCGGTGGGGAAAAGAAAAACGGCTGGAGGAATTCCAACCGTTTTTGTCGGGAAGAGGTGACTCGAACACCCGACCTCTGCGTCCCGAACGCAGCGCGCTAGCCAACTGCGCCACTTCCCGAGAATGGGACTGCAAATATACAAATGTTTTGGTAAAATCAAATAGTAATCTGCAGCCGTAAACTATTCGTACAGCCAGCCGGCAATTATTTCTTTGATTTCTGCCTGGGTCTCCTCGTCGAACGTGCCGATGCGGGCGCGGTGGCTGCCGGCAGGGTCTATGAAGATATGGTTGGTGGAACTGTGCCGGTCGCCGGCGCGCACTGCACTCCAGGGGTCGTACTGCCCGTAGATGAACACTATGTTGCACTTGTTGCGCCTAAGGAAGCGGTCCATCTTGCGCGAGAGACGGCGGTTGAACTTGACGTTCTGCGCTTCCTCCGGCAAAAAAATGCGATGCAGATAGCCCTTAGCGCTGTCTATGGTTAGCAAATCTTTGAACGGCTCGACATCGTACCCGTAGTAGCCGAGCTCCTTGGCCGCCATCACAAAGAACGGCGCGTGCGGGTTCTCCACCTGCCAATAGTCCGGCCCGCTCACCAAATTCAAGAACTCCAGCATCTCACGGTCGGAAGCCTCCGGGCCGGGGATACGGTCCACCGGATAGCCCCACTGCCAAAATGCGAACGAGAACTCCAGCACGGACATATCAAACACTTCGTTCATAGGAATCCGGAAGGAATAGCCGTTGGCCTTGCAAAGCGAATCGAGCAGGGGAGCAATGGTCTGGCGGCGGCGCAGGAATTCCCTCTGGAAGCCGCGCACCCGGGCGCGGTCGCTCTCGCTGCCGCAGTAATTTGCAATGAACGGCTCGTGGCGCCCGTCTTCCGTGCCGCGGCAGAAAGGCCCCACATAAGACACCGTAATATCCACATCCTTAGGGAAAAAGGCACGGTATATGACACAATTCTGGCCGCCCTTGCTTATTCCGGTCGATATCCACTTGCCGCCGTAAATAGTCTTCAACTCCGTGATGATGCGGTGCAGGTCGCGCGCCTCGTTCTCCGCAGTAAGATAGGTCCAGTCCAGATTCTCCGGAGCGGACGGGGCGAAATAGCGATGCTCCACAACCACGTTGTTCAAATTGAAAATGCGGGAAACCTCCTCCCGGTACTGGGGCCGCTGCGCATAAGCGGCGCCATAACCCTCCGTGACGAACACAGTGGAACTGTCGGTGGACACATTGCCCACGAACACCCGCTGCAAGAAGGTTCCTTTGGAAGGATCCTTGTAGCTGACCGGCTGCTCGAACCAAAGCAGATATTTGGCCTTGAAAGCCCCGGCGTCCAGGACCTCTACCTTCTTTACCGAGGGGAGCTTTGCAAACTGATCTTCGAGACTTTGGGCGTAGAGCCCGTTGGCACAGAATATGCTGACCAAGGCCAGCAGTATAATAGAACTAAACCTTTTCATAAGGCAAATTTAACAAAATAAATCGTATATTTGTAGATTGATGAAAAAGGCGCTGCTAATAATATTGATGCTAATTATGGCTCTCTGTGCCGCAGAGGGGCGCAGACCGCACTTTACCCGCATCAACCACTCGCCCCGCCTCATCATCTCCGACACCATTGTATATAAGGTCGATTCCACCGGCGCGCGCCTGCTGGACCAGGACAGCCTGCCCATTATGGACACCACCGAAACCTGGCGCATCCGCGACCTGCTGGACACCCTCACCAGATACCTCTGGACCGAAATCGACACCACCACGATGCCCGATTTCGACACCTTGATGCGGGAATACAACGACTCAATCGTGCGCAACCTG
The DNA here is from genome assembly GCA_017616475.1 of Bacteroidales bacterium. GTDB lineage: Bacteria > Bacteroidota > Bacteroidia > Bacteroidales > UBA932 > Equibacterium. Next base: position 7,129 of record JAFZYD010000065.1, on the reverse strand, counting down.
CCGGGCAAACGGGAGTTCCGCCAATGGACCAGGGAACGCAACAAGGCATACCGCGACAGCGTAATACAGAATACCCCCAGAATCCTGGAGACCTTTGCAGTTCCCGACAGCCTCTATTATAAACGGGCGCTGCGCTGGACCCACGACCAAGGCACCAACAAACTCCGTTTCGAAGAGATAGACACTACCTACAACTATCACTACTACGATCTGCTTCCCTTCAAAAACGATGCGGACAACATTTATCTGGGCGTGTCCGGTTCGGCCTCGATGCACAGCAACTACTTCCTGCGCCGCGACTTTGACATAGCGCCGTTCTTCACCTCGTATATGGACTATTCGTATACGCCGGAGACGATGCCTATGTACAATGTCAAATCGCCCTACACCATTCTCTCGTACTGGGGCAATCCCTTTGCGGAACCCAGCCGCGAGGAGGCGGACCTGAACCTGCTCACCACGCAGAACATCACCCCGGAACTCAACATAGCGTTCGCCTACCAGCGCTTTGGCAGCAGCGGCCTTCTGAACAACGAAAAGACCAGCAACCGCACCTTCTCCATCGGCTCCAACTACCTGGGCAAGAAATACGAGATGCACTTCGGTTTTACTGGGCAGAACGTAGACCGCAACGAGAACGGCGGTGTGAAAGACGAATTCTGGGTGTGCGACACAATTGTCGACACCAAGGCGATTGAGGTCAACCTGAACAATGCCCATACAACCTTGAGGCGCCGCACCCTGTTCCTGACACAGTCCCTGGCTGTGCCTATGAACTTCTTCCGCCGCAACCGCGACTCGCTGTCGGTGGGAGAGGGCACGGTGATGTACCTGGGCCACAGTTTTGAACTCTCCAAGTACACCAAGCTCTATACCGACGAAATATCGACTTCGGACAAAGACACCCGCGCATTCTACCGTGATGTCTTCAATATTTACCCCAACGCCAGCCACGACAGCCTTGCAGTGCGCCGCCTGGAAAACAAACTGTTTGTGACGCTGCAGCCGTTCGCGCCCGACGCAATAGTATCCAAGATACACGGCGGGGTCGGGGTGCAGATGCTCCGGCTGTACAGCTTCCGGCCGACCGACTACATTACCGGCGTTACTGCCAGCAGGCAGTTCAATACCTATGCCTACGGCGGCGTGGAGGGTATGCTAAAGAAATACTTTGCATGGGATGCATCCGGCAAGATGCACCTTACCGGCTACTATGCCGGTGATATGAACCTGCAGGGCAACATCAAACTATCTTTCTATCCCATACGGGACGGCATCCATCTCACAGGCCATATAGAATCGTCTATAAAGACGCCGCATCCGTTCCAGCAGAACCTCTTGTTCAACCACCACTCGTGGGAAAACAATTTCTCGAAGTCGTCCGACAACAGAATAACGGGTGAACTGCGCATCCCCCGCCTCAATTTTACGGCATTCGTGGGCTACGCGCTGGTTACCAATATGTTATATTACGACGAAAACACCGCGATTTGCCAGGCGGAAAACCCGATGTCCATCTTGAGCGCATACGTCACGGAGAACATCAAACTGGGCCCCCTGCACCTGGACAACCGCGTGCTCTACCAACTCTCCAGCGACCAGACGGTGCTTCCGCTGCCAAAACTGACGCTCAACCTGCGCTATTACTTCCAATTCCCTGTGGTCAAGAACGTCCTCACTATGCAGTTGGGTGCAAACGGCATAATGTACTCCAAGTACTACCTGCCGTCCTACGCCCCCGACCTGGGAATCTTCTACAACCAGAACCTCAAGGAATGGGGCAACAACCCCTACGTGGACGTTTTCGCAAATATGCAATGGAAGCGTGCCAGCATCTTTGTGAGATATTGCAATGTGCTGCACAGTCTCACCCGCGGCGACTATTTCTCTGCATATAACTATATAAGACCGACCAAGGTGCTTAAATTCGGTATTTACTGGCCGTTCTATGTCCAATAGCAAAACAAGGCATCTGGCAGGTTGCATCGTGCTCTCCGTGATTCTGTTTACCCTGGCAGGAATGCAACCGCTCACGGTTATATCCGACACGCTGGACGGCTATCGCTACCAGAAGGATACGCTGCGCTGCGCCATCGCGCTGGGCCGTCAGGCCGGCGGCGAAGGCAAGGGGATGTGGCTTAGCCAGGATATGCTGGGTTACTTTGGCGACTATGCCGATGCGTCGGTGGAGATTCTCCCGGCAGGCACCGGCCAGGCCTTCCTGGACAGCCTCAAGGGCGACAAACTGGACATTCTGGTGCTTGCCTATCCAGACGACAATATTGCGGAAGAAGACCGTGAAAACTACCTGGTTTCACACCTTGTGCGCAACAACATCCACTGGGTGATACCCCGCGACCATCCCAACCTGATGTTTATGATAAACGTCTGGCTGGAAGATTTTACCAACAGCCGCCTGTACAAGCGCACCGTGAACCGCTACTACCGCACCTACAGCCGCCCCCGCATCAACCCCGCAACGGGTGAAGTTTCGCCGTTCGACGACCTGATAAAGGCCTACGGCGCAAAAACCGGCATAGACTGGCTGCTGCTGGCATCGCTTATGTACCAGGAGAGCCAGTATTATGTAGAGGCGGAGTATAAGGAAGCGAAGGGCCTGATGCAGGTGAACGACGTGACCGCGGCTCGCTACGGCGTGAGCGACCTTTTCAGCCCGGAGGGCAACATAAAGGCGGGCAGCTACCACCTGCGCTATCTCATAAATAAATATCGCCAGGAGGGACTCGATTCAGTCAATGTCATAAAATTCGCACTGGCCTCGTACAATGCGGGAGACGGCCGAATTGAGCAGTGCCGCAACCACGCCCTCAGCGAAGGGAAGGACCCCAACGACTGGGAAGAGGTGGTGACCACCTTTGCTACAAACAATAAATTCATTGGCAAAACCACCACGGCCTATGTGCGCGACATAATCGGCCGCTGGGAAGAACTCAAGGAGACGCTCCAGAAATAATGAACATATACAGATACATAGGCGGCAAGATACGGCGCGGAGGTAACGATTCGGCCCGTTCCGACAGGATGGGTTCGGTGAGTTCCGCCATAGGGCTGGTGTCGGTCGCCGTGAGCATCTTTGTCATTATAGTGGCGGTGTGCGTGGTGCTCGGGTTCCGGAGCGAAATCCGCTCCAAAGCGTCGCTTTATATGGGCTCTCTCGCCCTTGTGGCGCCGGGACAGTCGCCCCTTAACGACCAATTTCCGTTCACCGATTCCATATCTTTCCTGGACAGGCTGGACGCAATCCGAGGGGTGGAGAACCACAGCCGGGTGGCCTATTGCTCCGGCCTTCTCAAAACCGAAGACAACATTTTCGGCTCCCATTTCAAAGGGGTCGATTCGCTGTACAACTTCTCCAACTTTGCCAAGAACCTCTCCGCGGGCGAAATTCCGGTGTACTCAGGCAGAATATCGTCTGACATTGTGATTGCGGCGCGCCTGGCACAGCAGATGGGCTACGGAGTGGGAGACGAGGTAACCGCCTATTTTATTGGCGACGAAGTCAAAGTGCGCAAATTCAAGATATGCGGCCTGTTCGATGCGCAGCTGGAGAATCTGGACGTTTCCACCATACTCTGCGACATCCGGCAGGTGCAGCGAATAAACGACTGGCAAAAGGACGAAGTCTCCTGCATAGAGATTCAGATAAGCGACAAGGCCGACATAGACAGCCGCCTGGACGCCGTCAGCAACCTGGTATACGAACAGAGCGAAGAGAGCGACCCGCCCCTGTTCGTGACCAGCGTCAAACAACTCTTCCCCAACCTGTTCGACTGGCTCAACCTGCTGGATTTCAACGTGGTGGCCATTTTGATACTGATGATTGTGGTGGCTGGTTTCAATATGATTTCGTCGCTGCTCATAATACTCTTCCGCAACATATCTTCCATTGGCCTGCTCAAGGCTATGGGTATGACATCGGGTGGCGTTTCCAAAGTTTTCCGATCCATCGCGCTTAACATAGTAGGCAAGGGGCTTGTTATAGGCACCGTGCTGGCACTGGCGCTGTGCGCGGTGCAGAAGCATTTCAAAATACTCACCCTGGACCCGGAAAACTACTTTGTGAAGTTCGTTCCAATAGACTTTAATTTTTGGTATATATTGCTGGCCAATGCGCTGGCGCTGGTGCTCATAATGCTGATTCTCTCGCTCACGTCGGGATTCGTGGCAAAGGTGAGCCCGGACAAAACAATGCGCGCGGCATAGACTTTTATGGAGACTGTAAAGGACTTATACTTAAAGCACTACGGATGCCCCCCGGCATCCTGCACGCGCCTTGCCGGGGCTGGCAGCGACCGCAAGTACTATCGCCTCACCGCTACGGATGGCGGCAGCGTGGTTGGCGTAGCGGGCACCTCGTTCACAGAGAACCGGGCATTCATAGCCATCTCGCGTCATTTCAGCGCCAAGGGGCTGAATGTCCCGCGGGTGCTGGCGGTGAGCGAGGACGGTATGTACTATCTACAGGACGACCTGGGCGACGACAGTCTCTATGCTGCTCTGGCCGCCGGCCGCGCCACGGGCAGCTACAGCGAAGCCGAGCGCGCCCTGCTGCGGGCCACCGTGGCCTATCTGCCGCGGCTGCAGTTCGAGGGAGGGGCAGAGTTCGACTATTCGGTGTGCTATCCGCAAAGCGAATTCGGCCGCCGCAACATCCTCTTCGACCTCAATTATTTTAAATACGACTATCTCAAACTCACGGCGGCGCCCTTCGACGAAATTGCCCTGCAAGACGATTTTGAGCGTCTGGCGGACGACCTGCTGCAGGCCGATTGCCCCTCCGGCTTTATGTACCGCGACTTCCAGGCGCGCAACGTAATGCTTTGCGACGGACAGCCGTGGTTCATCGATTTCCAGGGCGGCCGCAGGGGGCCCGTATGCTACGACCTTGTCTCCTTTGTTTGGCAGGCCGCGGCCCGCTATCCGCAGGAGCTTCGCAAAGAGCTGATTGATACCTATATAGAGGCGGCGCGCCCGTATGCCGATCTTGCCGGAGAAGGTTTTGCAAAGGCGCTGCAGTTGTTTGCCCTTTTCCGCACTTTGCAGGTGCTCGGCGCCTACGGCTTTCGCGGTTTCATAGAGAAGAAAGGCCATTTTATTGCCAGCCTGCCTTTTGCGCTGGACAACGTCGCGCTGCTGCTTTGCGATGAATACAAAAAGCGCTATCCGTGCCTGATGGCGGCTCTTGAGTTCCTCACCAAGTCGGCCGCGCACAACTACCTGCCGCAGGACGACCGGCTCACCGTGGAGGTGACAAGCTTCTCCTACCGCCAGGGCATTCCGGACGATATAAGCGGCAACGGCGGCGGCTATGTGTTTGACTGCCGCTCGCTCGAAAACCCCGGCCGCTACGAAGCGTACAAAAAGTTCAACGGCCTGGACGCCAATGTGATAGAGTTCCTGGAGGAGGACGGCGGCATTGTAGTGTTCCTGGACAAGGCCCGCGAAATTGTGTTCCCGCACATCAAAAAGTATATAGAGCGCGGCTTTACCCATCTTATGATTTCGTTCGGATGCACCGGCGGGCAGCACCGCTCCGTGTATTCCGCCCAGCATATGGCAGAGAGCATTGCAGATGCTTTTGACGTGAATGTAATTGTCCGCCACACGGCTATAAACGTTTTCAAGCGACTCAAATGAAAGCACTGATACTTGCAGCGGGACTCGGCACCAGACTCGCGCCCCTTACCAACGACAAGCCCAAGGCGCTTGTCAAGGTCGGAGGTGTGACTATGCTGGAAAGGACGCTCAACTATCTCTCCCGTTCCGGTTTCAGAAGCTTTGTTGTGAATGTGCACGCTTTCGGAGATCAGATTATTGACTTTTTGGCAGAACACGGCAACTTTGGATATGACATTAAGATAAGCGACGAGCGGGACTTGCTGCGCGACACCGGCGGAGCCCTGAAACACGCCGCTCCGCTGCTTAAAGGCGAAGGTAAATTCCTGATACACAACGTGGATATAGTCTCCAATCTGGATATGCCGTGGTTCGTGGGGCGCTCTTTGATATCCGATGCCGACGCATCGCTGCTGGTGAGCGACCGCACCACCAGCCGCTACCTTCTGTTCGACGACAACGACTTGCTTGTTGGCTGGACCAACATCGCCACGGGCGAGGTAAAAACGCCCTACAAGGGGCTGCAGGTAGATTGTTGCAAGATGAAAGCCTTTTCCGGCATCCATATTATGTCCAACGGAATGCTGTCTCTGATGCCCGCCTGGCCCGATAAATTCTCTATAATAGACCTCTATTTGGAACTCTGCCGGAGCTATAAAATTGAGGCGGTCGAGTACCCTGGTTTCAAAATGAAAGACCTCGGAACCCCTGCCGCCGTGGCAGGTTTTCACGAATTTTAAAAATGGTGCATTTATTGTTATGAAATGTGGTGCGAAAAAGAGTTTTTTTACTTATTTTCGCAGCATCTAGAACTATGTTCCGTTAATAATAAAAACAACACATATATGGCTAAGATAGATTTGACTCAGTATGGCATAACAGGCTCTACCATTATTGCTCACAACCCCTCCTACGAGTACCTTTACAAGGAAGAGACCAAGGCTGGTCTCGAAGGCTTTGACAAGGGTGTGGACACAGAGCTTAATGCAGTCAACGTAATGACCGGCATCTACACCGGCCGTTCTCCCAAAGACAAGTATATTGTAGACGACGCCCAGAGCCACGACAAAGTGTGGTGGACCAGCGACGCTTACAAAAACGACAACCATCCTATGAGCGAAGAGGTCTGGAGCAAAGTAAAAAAACTTGCCTTGAACGAACTCTCCAACAAGAACCTGTATGTGATGGATGCCTTCTGCGGTGCAAACGAAGCGACCCGGCTGGCAGTCCGTTTTGTAATGGAAGTGGCTTGGCAGGCACATTTCGTAAAGAATATGTTCATCCAGCCCACGGCAGAGGAACTCGAAAAATTCGAGCCCAACTTCGTAATCTACTGCGCATCCAAGGCAAAGGTCAGCAATTATGAAGAGCTTGGCCTGAACAGCTCTACCTGCGTGGCCTTCAACACCACCAGTCGCGAGCAGGTCATCCTCAACACCTGGTACGGCGGCGAGATGAAGAAGGGTATGTTCTCTATGATGAACTACTTCCT
>JAFZYD010000064.1 GCA_017616475.1 Bacteroidales bacterium | reverse complement strand
GGAGCCCTGATGGACTCCTGTTATACTGTGCCCCAAGAATACGCGGTGGATGTTTACCCTTAAGTGAGGCTCGAGGCGGGGTCTTTGCACTTAGCGACTTACCTCATCCATTCCCGCGGTTTATTTCTCGCCGCAAAGGTAATATCTTTTCTCAAAACTCATAGTTGCCGCCCCTCCAAACCGCATCGTTATGCGCGGCGACAGGAGGGGCTTCCTTTCGGGGGGTGGCGGGCTGCCGGCTTTCACGGGGTGGACGGTGGCGTTGCGAGGTAGTTTTTTGGCCATTTTGGGGCCGGAGGGCGGTTTGGTGGGGCTGCAGGCGGAGAGCGTGCCGGGCGTAAGGTGGCCGCAGCTTGAAGTTTTCCAGAGGCGGATCTTCGCCAGAGAAAAACTTGCAAGCGGAGGCTTACGCCCGGAGCGGACGCAGTTGCAAAACAGATTGGGATCGTCTTCTTTTTTTAAAAACGGAAACAAAATGAGCAAGTTTCCGAGAAATTTCCGTTTTGGGTTGTTAGGGCAGTTAGCTTTGTGAGGAATTATTGACCGTTTGGTCTACTAACTACTAAGACACATATGAGCGATTATTTACGAGAAGTAGCGGAACAAATAAAGCATCTAAGAGAATTAGGACTTTCGGTGCCCGACGACAATAAGGCATACGAAGTTCTGTCGGATATCGGTTACTATCGACTTGGGTTCTACTTGTTCCCATTTGAGAAGAACTACCCACGCAAAACGGGGCGTGACCATACCCTAAAGGCATCTGTTTCATTAGAGACAATACTCCGCCTATACTACTTTGATTTTGAAATCAGACATATCCTTCTAAAGTACATCAGCAGAATTGAGATACACTTCCGTACCACAATAATAAACCATATGTCCGCCAAACACCATAGCAAGGACACTTGGTTTGTGGACGATAAAATCATATCTCCAAGCTATTGTAATACTTTTGGGGATATATATAAAAGAGTTCATCTATCTCCATACATCAAATGGCATCACCACAACCACCCCTGTAAATATGCTCCCGCTTGGAAAACGCTGGAATTTATGACTATAGGCGAAATTCTCGATTTATATGATGCTATCTCCAACGTCTCTTCCCGCCTAGAAATAAGCAAGGCCCATGGAATTCGTTCCATCAAAACGTTTGACAATTATATGACTGCTGTAAGACGAGTACGAAACCGCTGTGCTCACGGTGGAGTTATGTTTGACTACGCCGCTAGTGAAGCTCTTACAGCCAAAGGGCCAGTAGAACTATCATCTGTCCCTGATAGAACAAATCTAAGAGGAGTCATTGCAGTCATAAAATACCTTACCGGCATAGTTTCTATGAATCGGCTGGCAGATCTGGAGCAAGAATTGCGGCACCTGGTAGATAAACTAAAAGACGATAGTCTGCTATATACAACTATCCAAATAACGTCAGGATTAAAATAATGTTGTCGATTCGAAAAGTATTGTTACCTTTGTGCTAGAAATACAGTGCTATGCGTGGCCACGTCTCACAACTTAGCACTTAAAAAAGGAGAAGGAGCCGTATCTATGGATGCGGCTCCGCTTCTTTATTGCACCTTAACTAGAGCATCTCCCCCGCCCCGCCAAACCGCATCGTTATACTAAGCGACAGGATGGACTTCCTTTCGGGGAGTGGACGGCTGTCGGCTTTCACGGGGTGGACGGTGGCGCTGCGAGGTGGTTTCTTGGCCATTTGTGGGCCGGAGGGCGGTTTGGTGGGGCTGCAGGTGGAGAGCATGCCGGGCGTAAAGGGTCCGTAGCTTGAAAGTTTTCAAGGGCGGATCTTCGCCTAAGAAAACTTTGCAAGCGGAGGCTTACGCCCGGAGCGGTTCTGTCCATAAGACGCTCAGAGGTATTTCAAGCGGGGCACTATTTACGATTTAAAATTGCCGTTCAGGCATTGGAATTTCAAAAACAGAAACGCTTTTTCTAAAAACGTAAATATTTAATACACAATCATTTACTTATCTATTTTCAAGGTCACTTTTGTCTATATTTGGGGGCCGATATGGCTATTAATGTGTAGACAGTTACGACCAAGTGGAGACCTTCGAAACCATATCTTTCCCGTCAGGCGGAAGCGTCCGTATTCATCATCTTGTCTCAAGGGACGACTCTGACTTTGAAAGCCTTCTTTCTGTTGCCAGATTATTTGCAGAGAAAGGAAGTCAAGTAATGATAGGGTATACAACAACCGATTCTAAACGCGCTTTCAGCAATATGCTCAACCGCGGCCTCAAACAGTCCGATAGGTTAATAATTATTAACCCAAATCTTACTGAAAGATATATGAGAAGGAGTATCCTTGGGCGAATAGCAAATGGTGCGAATATCACTGAAGTATGGATTTTGAATCCATCCGGCAGTATGAATCAACTATACAAAAAACAGAGGATCGACGCGAAGTCAACCCTCTGCAATCAACGAATCGGTAGTCATTAGCTACGGAATCGTTAGTGCAAAGGTAGTCATTATTTCAATGTCTCCAAATAATCTTTATTACACTTAGCGGGAGATGTCTCCACTCGCTATGCTCGGTCGACATGACAGGGGGTTCGCTGCGCTCGGTCGACATGACAGGGGATAAGGTCGCATTTTGCGACCTTCTATTCCCCGCCCCCACCAAACCGCGGATCTTCGCCTAAGAAAACTTTGCAAGCGGAGGCTTACGCCCGGAGCGGGCGCATCCGTTTTTTCTTTGCGTATTTGACGGCGGTGAGGTATATTTGCATAAAGCAAGACGGTCGTGGAATCGGCCGGTAATGAAATCAGGAGCGTTTGGTCTTTCCATTCTGGGAAGCGGCTCCCTTCACCAAGATATTGAGTATTATTATTGCGTCATTAGTCTAATGACGCCTAAACTATGTTGTTATGGCAAAGAAGCATATAAACACACAGGAAGATAGCAAAATACTTCCTCAGAGCACAGTTGTAGAAAGCCGGATTATGACAATCCGAGGGAAACAAGTGATACTAGATAGAGATTTGGCCAGCCTCTACGGAGTAGAGACAAAATCGCTCAATCAAGCCGTAAAACGAAATTTGGAAAGGTTCCCCTTGCATTATCGTTTTCAGCTCACAAAGGACGAGACAGATGAGGTGGTAACAAATTGTGACCACCTCTCAGCTTTAAAATATTCACCTAATAGGGCATACGCCTTCACGGAAAATGGTGTAGCTATGTTATCGGCAGTTCTACGCTCCGCCAAGGCAATCAAAGTCAGTCTTCTCATAATGGACGCATTTGTAAATATGCGTCATTTTCTGTTGGCAAACGCTCAGGTATTCCAGCGTTTGGATAAAATAGAGTTGAAACAACTGGAAACAGACCACAAAATTGAACAAGTCTTTGCAAAACTAGAAGAAACGGCTGTTACACCAAAGCAGGGAATCTTTTTTGATGGTCAAATATACGATGCCTATGAGTTTATCTGCGGGCTCATAAAGAGCGCAACCACACGTATCGTTCTAATAGACAATTATATAGACGAAACAGTGCTCACGATGCTTGACAAACGGGAAGCCGGTGTAACGGCAACTATCTATACCAGGCAAATATCGCAGCAACTCAACCTGGATATAACCAAACACAATGCCCAATACACACCTATTGAAGTACACCCCTTCAACAAAGCCCACGACCGCTTTCTCATTATAGATGAACGCTTATATCACATTGGAGCATCACTAAAAGATCTGGGAAGCAAGTGGTTTGCATTCTCTATTATGAACGACCTTACTCCCGACGAACTATTGTCTAAACTTTAGGCTTACGCCTGGAGCGGGAGATGTCTCCACTCGCTGCGCTCGGTCGACATGACAGGGGGTTCACTGCGCTCGGTCGGTATGACAACCAATGTCTACCCCAGGGCGGCAAGGAGGGCGGCGGGGGTGGAGACGACGGCGTCGAACAGTTTGTACATCAGTTCGGGTTCTTCCATTTGGGGGATGTAGCAGATCACCTTCTTGCCGCGGCCCGCCATCCAGCCGGCCTCCGTGTGCGCACTGCGACCGCAAGGCAGCACCAACACACACGTATCCGCCCACTCCAAAGCCGCTAAATCTGCCGCAAACTGCCGCTCCGCAAGCGGATGATGCAAACCATCGGAATACTCGGCAAACGTCCAATTCGGGGCGTTCTCGTCGATTTGAGTCCATTTAAACCCGGTGCCGTGAGGCGGATTGCGAAAATCATACACCTCGTGGCCGGCGGCCTTGAGGCTGGCTACAACATCCGGGTAAAACACATTCCTCCAGCTGGAGGCGACATAAATCCTGGCCATAAGCTACAACGAAAACTCGTCTGCGGTTTTGATAGTGAGATCGTCCAGGGTCATCGAACAAAACGCGCGGGCGAAAGCCGTTGCCAGACGGGCGTTGGTGATGAGCGGAATGTTGAAATCCACTGCCGCGCGCCGGATACGATAACCATTAGTCAGCTCCACGTGAGTATAATTCTTGGGGATATTAATAACCAGGTCTACCCTCTTATTCTCCAAAAGATCAAGCGCCGTATCGAACTCCTTTGCCAAATCCGGATTCTGCTCCGCCTCGCTTGGCCAAACCGCCCGCTTAGCCTCTATCCCATTCTCCTTAAGATATTTCTGCGTGCCGCCGGTGGCGTAGAGAGTGTACCCCTTATCCGCAAGAAGATGACAAGCATCCAACATAGACGCCTTCTGCAGAGCGTCACCGGAAGAAATCAAAATACCCTTTTGCGGCACCGGATAACCAACCGAAACGATAGACTTGAGAAGGGCGTCGTCGAAATCATCGCCCAGGCAACCAACCTCGCCGGTAGACGCCATATCCACGCCGAGGACGGGGTCTGCCTGCAACAGACGCGTAAAACTGAACTGCGACGCCTTGATGCCCACATAATCGAAATCAAACTCATCCTTGCTCACAGGAGCCGGATGCTCGCCCATCATAGCCTTAGTGGCAAGCTCTATGAGGTTAATCTTGGACACCTTGCTCACAAACGGGAAACTGCGGGAAGCCCGGAGGTTGCACTCGATAACCTTAACAAAATTCTCCTTCGCCAGGAACTGAATATTGAACGGGCCCGTGATATGAAGAGCAGCCGCAATCTTGCGGGCCACACTCTTGATATCCCGCATAGTCTTAACATAAATCTTCTGCGCCGGGTAGACGATAGTAGCATCGCCGCTGTGCACACCCGCAAACTCGATGTGCTCGCTAATAGCGTAAGCCAGAATATTACCCCCGTCCGCAACCGCGTCAAACTCAATCTCCTTGCAACGCTGCATAAACTCGCTCACCACAACCGGATGCTTCTGCGACACCTCGGCCGCCATCTCCAGGAAGCGCTCCAAATCGTCGTCGCTGTAGCAGACATTCATAGCTGCGCCGGAAAGCACATACGACGGGCGCACCAACACAGGATACCCCACCTCATCTACAAAAGCGTGTATATCCTTGAGCGATGTGAGCTCCTTCCACTTGGGCTGATCTATGCCAAGCTCGTCTACAATAGACGAGAACTTATTGCGGTCCTCCGCCCGGTCAATATCCAAAGCGCTGGTACCCAGAATCTTGACAGAGTGATTATGCAGGCGCAGCGCAAGGTTGTTAGGAATCTGGCCGCCCACCGAAACAATCACCCCGTGGGGATTCTCAAGCTCGTAAATATCCATCACCCGCTCGAAACTTAGCTCGTCGAAATACAGCCGGTCGCAAATGTCGTAGTCGGTAGAAACCGTCTCCGGGTTGTAATTAATCATAACGCCCCGCCAGCCGCTCTTTCTTATGGTCTGCAACGCGTTAACGCTGCACCAATCGAACTCCACGCTGCTGCCGATGCGGTATGCGCCGCTACCCAGCACAATAACGCTCTTGTCGTCGTTGTAAAACTCAATGTCGTGCTTGGTGCCGTTGTAAGTCAAATAAAGGTAGTTGGTCTTTGCCGGGAACTCTGCAGCCAAAGTGTCTATCTGCTTGACGCACGGCACAATGCCCAACTTCTTGCGGAATGAGCGGACCGCATCCTGCTTCTCCTCGATATCATCGATATCCTTGTACAGGGCGCGGGCAATCTGATGGTCGGAGAAGCCCTGGCACTTGGAAATACGCAGCAACTGCTCCGGGACATCCTCAATTCTGCTGAACTTCTGCAGGTCGTCCAAAGTGGAGACCATATTCTGCAACTTGTGAAGGAACCAGCGATCTATCTTGGTAAGATTGTAAATCTGATCTATGCTGTAGCCGCTCTGGAGGGCTTTGGCCAGCACAAAAATGCGCTTGTCGGTGGGCTCACGCAGCGCCTCGTCTACATTGGCCACCTCCAGCTCCTTGTTGCCGACAAAGCCGTGCGCCCCCTGGCCTATCATACGCAGGCCCTTCTGCAACGCCTCTTCGAAGCTGCGGCCGATGGCCATCACCTCCCCCACACTCTTCATACTGGAACCGATCTTGCGCGACACGCCGTGGAACTTGCTCAAATCCCAGCGGGGAATCTTGCACACTATATAATCGATTGCCGGCTCAAAGAAGGCCGGAGTGGTCTGAGTCACAGAGTTTTTGAGCTCGTGAAGGCCATAGCCCAGGCCCAGCTTGGCCGCCACGAACGCCAGCGGATAGCCGGTCGCCTTGCTCGCCAGCGCAGAACTGCGGGAGAGGCGGGCGTTGAGCTCGATTACCCGGTAATCGTCGCTGCCCGGGTCGTAGGCATACTGCACGTTGCACTCGCCCACAATGCCCACGTGGCGCACAATCTTTATGGCCAGCTCGCGCAGCAGGTTAATATCGTGGTTGTCCAGAGTCTGGCAAGGAGCCACAACTATACTCTCGCCCGTGTGGATGCCCAGCGGGTCAAAATTCTCCATATTGCACACCGCGATGCAGTTGTCGTAAGCATCGCGCACCACCTCGAACTCAATCTCCTTCCACCCTTTCAGACTCTTCTCCACCAGCACCTGGGGCGAATATGAGAACGATTTCTCTGCCAGTTCCAGCAGTTGCTGCTCGTTGTCGCAGAAGCCGCTGCCCAGGCCGCCCAGGGCGTAGGCCGCACGCAGAATAACCGGATAGCCCAGCTGCCGCGCCGCAGCAGCCGCCTCCTCCACCGTATTCACCGCGCTGGAGCGGATAATCTTTATGCCTATCTCCTCCATACGCTCGGCGAACGCCTCGCGGTCTTCGGTGTCTATAATTGTCTTTACCGGGGTGCCGAGCACCTGCACTCCATACTTGTCCAGAATGCCGCCGCGGTAAAGCTCCACGCCGCAGTTGAGGGCCGTCTGCCCGCCGAAACTGAGCAATATGCCGTCCGGCCGCTCGCGCGCGATAACCTTCTCCACAAAGAACGGCGTCACTGGGAGGAAATACACCTTGTCCGCAACCCCTTCGGAGGTCTGCACCGTGGCGATGTTGGGATTGATGAGCACCGTGGCGATGCCCTCTTCGCGCAGCGCCTTCAGCGCCTGGCTGCCGCTGTAGTCAAACTCGCCCGCCTGCCCTATTTTGAGGGCGCCGGAACCTAAAACCAGAACCTTTTTTACACTTGTTTTCATTAGAGCATCGAGACGAATTTTTTAAACAAATATTGAGTGTCCAGAGGGCCGCTGGAGGCCTCCGGGTGGAATTGCACGGAGAAAAAGGGCTTGCTGCAGTGGCGGATACCCTCGTTGGTGCCGTCGTTCAGATTCTTGAACCAGGGCTCCCAATCGGCGGGAAGGGTCGCATCGTCCACAGCAAAACCGTGGTTCTGGCTCGTTATAAAGCATCGGTCGGTGCCAATCATCTGCACCGGCTGGTTGTGGCCGCGGTGGCCGTATTTAAGCTTGTAGGTGCTTGCGCCAGCCGCCTTGGCCAGCAGCTGGTTGCCCATACAAATGCCGAATATGGGCTTGCCGGTGGCCATAGACTCGCGGATATGCTCTACGGCGGCGCCGCAGTAGTCGGGGTTGCCCGGGCCGTTGGAAATAAAAAGGCCGTCCCAGTCGCGCATAGCGGGGTCCGAGTTAAAATCGTAGTTCCACGGCACGCGTATCACCTCAACTCCGGTGGCAATAAGGCAGCGGATAATGTTGTGCTTTATACCGCAGTCTATAACAACCACCTTCTTGCCCGCCCCTTCGCGGTAGCGGATGGGCTCCTTGCAAGACACCTCCGCAACAAGATTGCGGGTGTTGGGGTCGTCCATCTCCTTTACCGGCTCTTCCCCCTCGAGCACTATCTGGCCCAGCATAGAGCCGGCGTCGCGCAGTTTCTGCGTCAGGGCGCGGGTGTCCACCCCCCAGATGCCCGGGACGTTCTCGCGGCGCAGCCACTCGTCCAGGCTTATGGCGGCGCTCCAGTGGCTGAAGTCCACCGAAAGGTCGCCAATAATGAGGCCGCGCACGTGCACCGACTCCGATTCGAAGCCACGGAATGTGCCGTCTGAGTCGCGTTCCATAGCGGGCACTCCGTAGTTGCCTATCAGCGGATAGGTCACGCAAAGAATCTGCCCCTGGAACGAGGGGTCCGTGAGGGTTTCGGTGTAACCTACCATAGCGGTAGAAAAAACGGTCTCGCCGGATGCCGGGCGACTGGCGCCGAAAGCATACCCGCCGAAGACCGTTCCGTCTTCAAGAATAAGGCTGGCCTTTCTGTATATTTCCATTATTTTACATTAAAAGCTATTCTAAGTTCTTCTATTTCCTTGTCGGTAATAGGTTTGAGTTCGCCAATGGCGGTGGCCATAACCAGCGAATGAGCGCTGAATTCCGCAACCTCCAGATAGTCAAAGGTCTGCATAAGTTTGTCGCCCGTCACCAGGAAGCAATCGTTGTCCACAATTATTGCGCGGTTCTTCGAGAGGATGTCCGCCACCTTGTCCGGGTTCTCGTAGTGCTCGTTGAAGGCCAGGCGGGGCACATCCTTGAGGAAAATCCAACTCTCCGGGATGGTGCGCACGTCAAACTTTTTGCCGGCCACCGCGAACGCCATAAGGTTCGGGGTCTGGGTGGTAATTATCGAATTGATGTGCGGGCACTTCTGGTAGATGCGCTGGTGCATTGCCACGCCGCGGCTGGGGAGCTTGCCCGCCTCTGCCATACCGTCGCGCACCTGCACAATGTCTTCCCGCTGCATATCCCAGCGGGGCTTGCCTGTGGCGGTTATAAGGAAATCGTTGCCCCGCCAGCGCATAGACACCGTGCCGTAGGTCGATATCATAAGCCCCTGCTCGCAGGAGCGGCGAATCATTGTGCACATCTGCTCCCTGAGGTCGCGCTCGTCGCTGGGGTGCTCCACATCCATAAAGTGCATAATGTTGTGAGGGATGCGGCGGTGGAAATCGTCTATCTGGGCATCTGTAAGGGTGTTTATACCGCCCAGGTGGTTGGCGTTTATAATGGTGCGGCAGCAGAATTCGAGGGTTTCGAAACGCTGGTAGGCGTCCATAAGGTCGGTACCGCCCAGCACCACGCCGTGGTTCTCCAGAATAACGCAGCGGTATTTCTCATCTTCGAACACCGTGGAAATTTTCTTGCCCAGCTCCTCGCTGCCGGGGCAAGCGTAGGGGGCGTAGCCAATTTCGCCGCAGATATCCTTGGCCTGCGGAATTATGTTGGTGTTGGGAATCTTGTGCGCTATACTGAAAGCTACCAGTCCCGGAGGGTGCGCGTGTATTATGGCGCGGATTTCCGGACGGGTGTTGTAGATTGCCCTGTGGAAGGGATATTCGCTGGATGGCTTGTGGGGCCCTATTATCTCGCCCGAGGCGGTCACCCGCATAATGTCTTTCTGGGTGAGGGTGCCTTTGTCTATTGCGGAGGGGGTTATCCAAATGTCACCGTTGTCGTCCCTTATTGAGACGTTGCCACCGGAGGTGGTGGTCATACCGCTGCGGTAGATGCGCTTGATTATTACAGCGATCTGTTCTGCAGGGTGCATAAAGTTTACATCGAGCTCTTTCATCTTGCCTTATACTTTAAAAGTATACTTGATCTTTTGTCCGGGAGGCTGAGTTTATAGCCCTTTGCCAGCTCGCTGCCGCTCAAGGTTTGGGTCTTGCCCGTGTCAAAGTTGTACAGTTCGTAGGTTGAGTCTGACTTTACGCCTCTCAAACTGGCTGCAAATGTAACATTTTCTGCCAAACTTCTGCGGAAAGCAACAATAATTCCGCTGTCTGTTTTAGCATCGTGGAACTGCCCTGCAACCCATATATCGTCGTGCAGCAGAGGGGTGAAACCCCGCAGCGGGTAATAATCTTTAAGGAAATAGCCCCGCACGGCCTCATATTCCTCCTTCCCCGCCTTCATTTGTTCCGAGTCGGAGTCCCGCTCGAACAAATTGTAATTGGCGGTGAAAGTGCCGCCGTAGCAGGTGCGGAAATCATAAGGGTCGCTGCTTGCGGCCGCCGCCCCCTGCAGCGGGAGAAACATATTGAGACAATACTGCTGACACTGTGTCCATTCGGTCTTCTGCCCCCGGGCGCGGCCGGCGGCTGCAGAGCGCGACACGGCCTCCAAATCCAACCTGCGGCCGGCGGCGGTTACATCCAGTGCGCACTGCGGGAAGCGCTTTGCTATGGCGTCCCAGAAGGCGTAGAGGCCCGCCACATATTTCATTTCTATTATGCCGGTGCGGTCCCGCTCGTCGTTGGCATCCCAATAGTCCGCCAGGTTGCCGGCAACATCGCACTGCAGGGCATCAATCCCCTCGCGGGCCATAATGTCGCCTATATATTTGGTTATATGCTCCAGCGCCTTGGGCTGTGAAAAATCGAATATATAATCCCCTTTCTTGACCCCCATAAGCAGATATTCGGGCTTGTCGGTGAGAGGAGTGCCGCGCAGCACATTCTCCGGGGCGAAGTGCACCATAAGGCGGCTGCCGTAGCTGTGGATAAGGTCCGATACGGGGCTCAGGCCGTCGGGGAAAAGATCCTCCTTGGGGCTCCAGTCGCCCGCCGCGGTGTTCCACCCCTCCTCCAAAAGGAAGAGCTCCGGCAGAAGGCCGAGCTGTTTGTAGCGCTTGACAGTGGCGGTGGCCAGATCGGCACTAAGGCAGCCGTTGCCCTCGCACGGAGCGGGGCTGCCAAAGTCAAAGCCGCCCACCGTCGGGGCCCATACCCTTCCCGCCACAACCGGGCTGTGGTGGGAGGCCACAAAGCGGCGGAAGGCATTCTCTCCGGCGGCGGGGTCGCTCCCCTTCCAAAATACAGTAGCCACCAGCGGAGTGCGGACCTCTTCGCCAGGGCGGAGGTAGAAGTTGGCCTTCGCCAGGCCGGCGTACATCCTGTATTCCAGGCTGGTGACTCCGCGAAGTTCCGCCCACCAGCGGCCCGTCCAGCCCACAGCCATCACAAGGCCGGCGTCCGCGCCGCGGGAAATAACGTTGTAATATGGCAGAGACGCGCCTGAGGAGGACATTCCGTTCTCCGGGGTGAATTCTCGAATAACGCCGGCGCGCAGGTCGAACTCCTCTGTGTGGAAGTCTTCCCTTTCGCCGTTGCAACCGGCGCAGTAGCGAGCCGTAAAGCCGTTTGCAGACTCTTCGCTCATCTTATAGTCCGCCGCCTTTATAACCGCAATCTTGGGGGTGTTGCGGCGGGAGATGTTCTTGAAGCGGACCACCCACTCCACCGCCTTGGTGTCGGAGTAACCGCGCACGTTGCAGCTTACGCGGAGGGTGTTTTCCGGGTCGGTCCAGGTCACCAGATATTCCACGGCTCCCTTCTGCGAGGAGGTTATTTTCTTCTTGGAAAAGCGCCAGTCCGTGATGAACTTGCCGCTGGATATCTCTTCGTAGGCAAAGGAGAACGGAGGGACCTTGCCCTGGGCAAAGTAGGTGTTTATCCACTTGTCTGGATTCTCTATGCCGTTGCGGGTAATCACGGCCTGCGCGTTTGCGCTTATGGCCAGCAGAATTGCCGCTGCAATTGTAAGTATCCTTCTCATAGCTCCTATTGCTTTACATATTTAATTAAAACGCTCTCCGGGGCCTTGTCGGCGGTTATAACGTAGCCGTTGGCCATATCGCCGCCGTAGAGTTCCTTCTCTTCGCCGGTATTAAGGTTGGTCACTGTGTAGGTGCCGTTGGGACTCATTGCCTGCAGGTCCACCGCATAGCTGGCGGCGGTGCAGTCCGGGCGGCGGAAGGCCATCACATAGCCGCACCCGGTGGCCGGGTCGTGCAGCTGATATGCCACCCAGATGTTGGTGCCGGTAATATCGCCAAAGCCGGAAAGCGGGTAAAAGTCTTTAAGATAGTACGGACGGATGTCCTTGAATTCGTCGTATACGCGGCGCATTTCGGCGGCGGAGGTGCTGGCGTTAAGCATAGGGAAGTTGAGCACCGCGGCGCTGCTGTAGCCGCTGCGGGAATTGTAGAAGTCGGTGAGGTAGATGCCGGTGCCGGAGAGCGGCAGGAACATATTCAGGCCGTAGGTCTGGCACTGGTAGCCCAGGGGCTCGCCGTAGTTGTAGTCGGTGCGCCACAGGGGTGTCGCGCGGGAGGTGGTCTCAAGGTCCAGTCGGCGGCCGCCGGAAGCGCAGTTGTCTATCTGCAGGCGGGGGAAGCGGGCCTCGAGGTAGTCCCAATATTTGTAAAGCCCTTCTATATATTTCATCTCGGTTATGCCACGGCGGCGCGGTTCGTCGTTCGCGGCCCAGAAATCGGCCAGGGCGCCGGTGTTGAAATCCTGACGATAGTGGTCTATGCCGTTTATTTCTATAAAGTCGCCCATGTAGTTGCACAGCCAGTCCACCGCCTTTTCGTCTGCCAGATTAAAGATGTAATAGTTCTCCGCCTCGGGCAGTTTGAGCATAAACTCGGGGTGGTTCTCCGCGAACTTGGTGCCCTTTACCACCCGCTCCGGCTCAAACCAAACCATAAACTCTGCGCCGAAGCTGTGCATCAGGTTGGACATATTAATGAAACCGTCCGGGAAGCGGTCGGTGTCCACCTCCCAGTTGCCAACCTCCCCCCAGCGGAAATTGCCGTCGAAGTGGTTGCCCTCCGAGGTGGAATACCAGCCGGCATCCAGCCAGAAGACATCCGGCATAATGTCCAGCTGCTTGTAGCGGCGCACTATGCCCTTGGCCAGGTCTTCTGTAAGGCAGGTGTATTCGTTGCACGGCCGGGGGTCGCCCCAGTCCAGTCCGCCCAGCAGCGGCGTCCAGGGCTTGCCGGCTACCTTGCGGCTGTGGTGCGCCAGGACAAACTTGCGGAAGGCGTTGTGGCCCGCCATAGGGTGGTTGCCGCTCCAGAACAGGACGGAGGCCATAGGGGTGCGCACCGACTCCCCTTTCTTCAGGTAGAAATCGGCGTTCTCCAGCCCCATCTGCACGGTGCAGGCGCCGCCCGCGGTGGCAAAAGAGGCCTGCCAGCTGCCGGTCCAGCCTATTGCGAACACAAAGCCGTCCCCTGCGCCGGCCGCGGTCAAATTGAAGAACGGCAGCGCAAATTCGTCTGAGCTGCGGCCGGCGTCGGTGTGCAGGTGCAGGCTCTGCCCCTCGCCCAGCGACTCTTCTATAATGGAGAAGTCGTCTACAGCGGCGCAGCTTCCCTTGCAGCGGCGCATTTTATATTGGGTTACCCCCTTCTCCTTTATGGAGAAATCGGCGGCGCACAGGTTGGTTATGCGTCCGCTGTTGCCGCTGCCGTTGTTGGTAAAGCGGAGCACCCACTCCACCGCGCTGGCGTCGTTATAGCCTGTTACTGTGGCGGTTACCTCAAGGCCGGTCTTCTTGTCTTTGTACACGATGCTGTAGCGGACGCTGCCCGGCTCGGGGCTGGTGACCTTGCTCTTGCTGTACTGCCAGCCCTTGATGAACTTGGCGCTGGGCACGCCGTCATATTCGAAGGAGAACGGCGGCACGACCCCCTTGGCAAAGGCTGCGTTAATCCACTTGTCCGGATTGTCGATGTTTTTGCGCAAGACGGGCGCCTGGGCCTGTGCGGCCAGCGACAGCGCCATCGCAATAATGGTAAGTATAGTTTTAGTTCTTTTCATATCTATACAGAATTGAGCCGGGGGCTTGCTCCAGCGTCATTGTAAAGTTCCTTGCCAGGTCTGCGCCCATAATGTCCAGGCGGTCGCCGGTGTTGCAGTTCACCAGCAGATAGCGTGCCGCAGGGTCTATGTTGCGCAGGTCCACGGTGCAGGTGGTCTGCGGGCAGTCGGGGCGGCGGAAGGCGAACACATAGCCCGTGCGGGTTTCGGGGTCGTCCAGCTGATAGGCCAGCCAGCGGTCGGTGGCGGTTACGTCGCCCGTGCCGCTCAGCGGGTAATAATCCTTAAGGAAATAGTTGCGCACCGCCTTGAATTCGTCGTATACACGGCGGATGTCGGCTGCTTCATAACCTCCCTGCAGCACCGGGATGTGGGCCACCATAGCGCTGGAATAACCGCTGCGGGCAGTGTAGAAATCGGTGTTGTAGCAGGCGGTGCCGCTCTGGGGCAGGAAAAAGTTGATGCCGTATGTCTGGCACTGGTAGCCCAGGGGCTCGCCGTAACCGTAGTCGGTGCGCCAGAGCGGCACCGCGCGGGAGATTGTCTCCAGATCTATGCGGCGGCCGCCGGAAGCGCAATTGTCTATACGCAGGCCGGGGAATCGGTTCAAGAGATAGTCCCAGTATTTGTAAAGGCCCTCTATATATTTCATTTCGGTGACTCCGCGGCGGTCTTTTCCATCGGCGGTCGCCCAGTACAGGTCCACAAAATCGAGGTTGAAATCTTGCCTGTAGTGGTCTATGCCGTTAGCTTCCATAAGGTCGCCTATATACTTGCACAGGTATTCGCGGGCCGCGTCGTCCGCCAGGTTGAACACCATCCGCTCCCTTTCTGGCAGGCGCAGGCGGTAGGCCTCAATCATATCTTCCGTGAGGCTGTCGGAGAGTTTGTATACCTCCTTCACTATGCCAAGGTCGCCCAGGCGCAGCATATATTCCGGGTGTTCCGTGGCGAACTTGCTGCCCACCGTAATCCGCTCCGGTTCGAACCACACCATAAACTGCGCGCCGTAGCTGTGCATCAGGTTGGACATATTCACGAAGCCGTCCGGGTAGCGCTCGCGGTCCACCACCCAGGTGCCCACAGCGGGCCAGCCGAACTGCCCGTTGAACACCGGGCCGGTCGGGGGCTCGTACCAGCCGGCGTCCAGCCAGAACACCTCCGGCATAATGTCCAACTGCTTATGCCTCTGCACAATACCCCGGGCCAGCAGGTCGGTGAGGCAGGTATATTCGTTGCACGGGGCGGGGTCGCCATAGTCCAGGCCGGCGGCCAGCGGAGTCCAGGGCTTGCCATCTACCTTATGGCTGTGGTGCGCCATTACGTGTCGCCGGAAGGCGTTGTGGCCCGCCATCATATCTTTCCCTGTCCAGAAGAGAATCGAGGCCAGCGGAGTGCGGACATCTTCGCCCGGTTTGAGGTAGAAATTCGCGTCTTTGAGGCCGCTCTCCACACGGCAGCTGTTGCGGCCGCCGGTGAAGTTGGTGCGCCAGTTACCGGTCCAGCCGATGGCATACACCAGGCCGCAGTCGGCCCCCAGCGCGGTTATGTTGAAGAACGGCATCGAAATAATGTCGCTGCTGCGGCCGCCGCGGGTGGCAAGTTTAATTGTGTCGCCGGCATTAAGGCTCTCCTCCACCACCTCGAAATCGTGGATGTCGGCGTTGCTGCCGCGGAGGCGGCGGAGGCTGTAGCCGTTAGCGTTCTTGTCGTTGAGGGTGAAATCGGCTGTCTTGACCTCGCTTATAATGCCGGTATTGGCAGTGGGGGAATTGTAAAACCGCAGCACCCACTCTATCGCGCCGGTGTCGGTATAGCCGGTAACTATGGCCCGCACCCTCAAGCCGCTCCGGGGGTCCTTATATAAGATGCTGTACTGCACGGCATTATCTTGAGGGGCCGGCGTCTTGGTGCAAGAATACTTCCATGTGCGGATAAACTTCCCGCTTGGGACGCCGTTGTATTTGAACGAGAACGGCGGCACGGCGCCGGGGGCGAAGGCGGTCTTGATCCACTTTTCCGGGTTGCCGGCGTTTTTGCGGGGGACGGGCGCCTGGGCATTCGCGGTGAGCACCGCCGCCAGGGCTATTACAATAATCGCTATCCGTTTCATTCGTTGAATGTCTTTATAATTGTGGCGTCGTGGGCCGGGATTTCTATCGGTTCAAAAAAGTGGTGGTCCACAGGGATGCCGAGGTACTCGAATGCATCCTGGGATATGTTCAACTGCACGCTGGCGGGCTTGTCGTCAAAATTGGCCACCACAAGGGCTCCCTTGCCGCCGTGGGCCCGCATAAAGGCGAACTGGCGGTTGGGGTCAAAGCGGTCGCCGGCGGGGTTGAGCCACATCAGGTCGTAGGTCTTCCCCTCTGCAAATATTGGCTCCTTGGCCAGCGCGGTGAGCTGCTTATAGCGGTTGTAGAGGTATTCGTCTTTAGGGGCTGTGCCGGTCGTGTCGCCGGCGGGGGTTTTGCCGTTCGTGTCGCCGGCGGGGCCGGCCTCTGTGGAGAGGCAGCAATAGTCATAGATGGAGGTGCGGCCGTCGCGCCCGCTGTAGCCCTCCTCCAACATCCCGCGCTCGCCATATTCCTGTCCAAAATAAATCATAAACGGGCAGGTGTTGAACAGCATAGACACCGTCAGCGGCGCCAGGGCCTTGCGGCCGTCGCCAAGGAAAAAGTCGCTCGCCACGCGCTGCTCGTCGTGGTTCTCCAAAAAGTTGAGCATCCGGGGCTGCAGGTCGCCCAAAAACTGCCACTCGCCCGTGAGCCAGTAGGCGGGCCGCCACCCTGCGCAAATCTCCTTTAGGGCGTCGTAGAAGCCGGTTTTGTCGTAAAGATAGTCGAAGCCGGCGTCGGCGTAGCGGCGGTAATTGCCCTTGTCGTAAACCTCCGCTATGAACATTATGCCCGGCTTCTGGTGGCGCACCTGCGCTATGGCCCAGCGGAAAAAGTCCGCCGGCACCAGCTCCACCATATCGCAGCGGAAGCCGTCCACCCCTTTGCCGGCCCAGAACAGCAGCACGTCGCGCATTATGTTCCAGGTGTACTTATTGTCGTAGTTCAGCTTTATTGTGTCGTACCAATCGCCGGTGCCGGGGCTGGCGTTTCCGGGGCAGTTGCCCGTGCCCAGCGCGGGGCTCTCTGTATAATCGGTGTCGACGGGGAGTTTTAGCGACTGGCCGTACAGCGTGTAAAAGTTGCTGCGGTTGAACGGGGGGCGGAACTGCCGGAACACGTGGTTCGGCACAAAATCTATCACGACCTTAAGGCCCGCCTTATGGGTGCGCGCAACCAGCGCCTCGAACTCCGCCATACCCTTGCCGGGGGCGGTCGCCAGTTCCGCAGCCACATCAAAATAGTCTGTTATCGCATAGGGGCTCCCCGCCTCCCCCTTCACAAGATCCGGGTGGCAGGGCTCAACGCCCTCGAAACGGGTTTTGGTGGCGTGCGCTATTACGCCCGTGTACCACACCGCGTCTATATGCAGGTCGCGCGCCAGGGCCTTGAGGGTTTCGTCTGTAATATCGTTGAAACGGCCGCTGCCGTTGGTGCTGTAGCTGCCTCCGGGCACCCACTCCCGCCGCCCGAACACGCGCGGCAGCATCTGGTATAAAAGAAACTTGCTCACAACCCGTAAAGTTACGCTTTTTTCGGGAAATCTGATACCCTGTAGTGATGTTCGCGCAATAACGTTGCGCGGGGCTGCCGGCATTCTGCGCGGCGGCGGCGACCGTTCCTTCCGTGGCACCTTCATCCCTCACTATCAGCACTTTACACACTTTCGCTTGTGTAATTTTACGCAAGCGACATTGCATAAAAGACTCATAATCAGAGGTGAAGCTGCCACGGAGCCATTTCTTTTTCCGCAAGAATAATGTACCTTTGCAGATATGAAAAAGACCATTCTACTTCTCTGCATCCTGATTGCGCCGATCCTGATGCGCGCCCAAAGTACAACCCCCGCCCCCGCCACCTCCGGCCACCCCTGGCAAGGCGCCACCGTGGCCTATCTTGGCGATTCCATAACCGACCCGGGCGAAAGGCCCGACGGGCACGACTGGACGGGCCGCATCGAATGGCATTACTGGAGTTATCTGCAGCAGTGGCTGGGCATCCGCCCGCTGGTATACGGCGTCAACGGCGACCGCTGGAGCGGCATTCCCGCCCAGATATCAAAACTGAAAGACGAGCACGGCAGCGACTTTGACGCAATAATGATATTCATAGGCACCAACGACTATGTCACCGACACCCCCATTGGCGAATGGTACGACTTCTCGCGTGATTCCGTGGTGATGGCGCTGGGCTATAGCGCCACCACATACGATGTGATGCGCCGCACTCCGTCTATGGACCCCGAAACTTTGAAGGGCCGCATCAACATTTCGATGTCTATTTTGAAAGAAACCTGGCCGGAGAAGCAGATTGTTATTCTGACCCCGATCCACCGGGCATACGCCACATTCGGCGCGGAGAACATCCAGCCCGACGAATCCTATCCCAACCGCCTGGGACTCTATATCAGCGACTATGTCGATGCCATAAAGCAAACGGGCGCCGTCTGGAGCGTGCCGGTAATCGACCTGTTTGCCGTCAGCGGCGTCAACCCTATGGTAGAAGCGCAGGTTTCCTACTTCCGCCGCTCCGACACCGACCGCCTCCACCCCAACGCCAAAGGTCACGACCGCATAGCCCGCACCCTCTTCTATCAACTGCTGACGTTGCCGTGCAAGTTCTAATCAGGTAGTCCGCTGCCCAGTTCTATACAACTCGGCCCAGACTTTTTTAATCATCACGGCATAGCCAGTGTTAGCATAAAGAATCCGCCCGTGTTAGCATTTCGACACAGCCCGTGGCACCTCCGTGCCTGATTATCAGCACTTTCCAGACATTCGCTTGCGTCAAAGCGCGCAAGCGAGTTTGCATAAAGAGCTGAAAATGAGATATAAAGGTGCCATGATAATGACAGTTGGGTCTGCCCGGCGAGAAGGCGCTAGTACCCGTAGCGTTTGCGGTAGCGGGAAAGAAGGGCGATACCGATTATCAGAAAGACGAGGTCGGCGGCGTCCACGGCCAGCCAGATGCCGTCCGCGCCCAGGAGCGCCGGCAGCAGGAACACGAAGCCGAGCTCCAGCACGAGATTACGCACGAACGACGCCACGGCCGATACTTTTCCATTGCCGAGGCCGGTGAACCAGGCCGATATGAAGAGGTTGACGCCCGCTATCACAAAGCTTAGCATCGACAGCCGGAAGGCGTGGGCAGAGAGAGCAGTCAGATTGGCATCATAGCCCACAAAGAGCCGCGCGGCGGGTTCGGCAAAGATTTCTGCAAGAAGCGTCATCACGCCGCCGGCGGCCAGCAGCACCACCAGGGAGTGCCGCAGCAAACTCCTCAGTTCCAAGCGGTTGTCCGCGCCGTAATTAAAGCCGACAATGGGCGTCACCGTTATATTGAAGCCGAAGAAGACAGCGGCGCACACATATCCGTAGTAGAGAATTATGGAGTACGCCGCCACGCCGTTTTCGCCCATCATACGCAGCAGTTGCATATTGTAGCATATCGCCAGAATGTTGAAGGAGATGTTGCCGACGTATTCCGATGCGCCGTTGCTGCACGCCTGCGCCAGCGGCGCCCTCTCGAACCCGAGCCACGCCCGGCGCTCCTGACGGCCATCGGCAGCAGCGGCATCGGCAGCCACCGCATCTCCGGCACCAGCTCCCGC
>JAFZYD010000063.1 GCA_017616475.1 Bacteroidales bacterium | reverse complement strand
GGGGGCGTGGATTGAAACTCGTCCTACAGCCTCAAATACTGCGGCATCGTCGTGTCGCCCCTCACGTGGGGGCGTGGATTGAAACTTACGATTGTCCTTATATAAAGCAATGTTTTTGGTCGCCCCTCACGTGGGGGCGTGGATTGAAACCTGGAGTAGTATGGCCACCGTCACCGCATCCCTCGTCGCCCCTCACGTGGGGCGAGGATTGAAATCAGGTACCGAGGCAAGCATAGGCGGAGTCGACTGAATGCTTAAGCGCAACATATCACCCCGCTTTGTGAGGCTTTGATATAAGGCCGAACAAAGAAGGGGAAATGGGGGGCGCGGGACTTGCTTGTGTTGGCGAGGCGAAGCATAGCGAAGCCGAGAGAACATCCCGCGGTTGCGCGTAGCATTGCAGTCGCGAAGCGCTTGCCGCGCCACATAGATATAACCCACCAGATTTGGGAGCGGGGCGTGGATCCTAATCGTCGGAATCGCCCATAATAATCACCAGCCGGTCGCCTTCCATCAGTTGCATACTGCCGTGCGGCACAAGGAACTTGCCGTCGCGCCGCACCATCATCACGCGTATGCCGTGGGGCAGGTGGAGGTCGCGCAGGGTGTCGCCGCCTTTAAGGTCGGCAGCCGACACGGTGTGGTCGCGCAACATACCCATCTCTTCCGGCACCTCCATCCCGAAGGTCTCCGCCTTGGGGTCTTCGTTGTAGCTCAGCTTCAGCGCATGCGCCATGGGCTCCAGTGTCATACCCTGCACCAGCAGGGAGAAGAGGGTGATTATGAACACAATGTTGAACATCTGCGAAGCGCCGTCCAGACCCGCCAGCACCGGGGTGATTGCGAACAGAATAGGGCCGGCGCCCTTGAGGCCCACCCACGAGGTGAATATCTTGGCCTTGAAGGGGAGCTTTTTGAACGGCAGCAGGCACAGCAGCACACTGACAGGACGGGCCACCAGCATAAGGAAGGCGCCTATGAGGAGTGCGGGGAGCACCACCGGCAGCATCTGTGACGGACGCGCCAGAAGACCCAGCATCAAGAACATAAGCAACTGCATAAGCCAGGTCATTCCGTCGAAGAACACCAGCACCTCCTTGCGGCGCGGCAGGTTGGCCTTGTTGCCTATAATTATTGCGGCAATGTAAAGGGCCAGCAGCCCGTTGCCGTGCAGTATGCCGGCAATGCCGTTGGCAAAGAAGCCGATGCTCAGAATGAGGATGGAGTAAAGGGCGATGCCGGGCAGGTGAAGCTTGTCCAGAATCCACTTTGCTGCGAAACCTACAGCAAGGCCTACCGCCACGCCCACCAGAATCTGCAGTGCGAGCACGCCGAGGCCAGAGAGAATCATGCTCCAAGCACTGCCCGGGGCAACTTTTGCAGAGGATATTATCTTGACCAGGATGACCGTCAGGGTAAAGGCCATAGGGTCGTTGCTACCCGATTCGAGTTCCAGCATAGGACCGAGATTCTCCCTCAGGTGCAGCCGCTTGCCGCGCAGTATGGAGAACACCGACGCGGAGTCGGTGGAGCCCATAACGGCCGCCAGCAGGAAGCATCCCAGAATGGAGGTTCCGTACAGTTTGCCCATCACCAGGTATATGAAGAACCCGGCAAAAAGCACCGTGAGCAGCACCCCCAGGGTAGAGAGCAGCGTGCCCTGCTTTATTACCGGCTTGGTCTCATCCAGCGATGTTTCCAGACCTGCCGTGAACAAGATGATGGTGAGCGCCAGGTGGCCTATGAATTCCGCGCTGCCGTAGTCTTCGAAGTGCACGCCTATGCCGTCGCCGCCGGCAACCATACCCAGCAGCAGGAACAGCAGCAGGGAAGGGACGCCGAACTTGGCGCCGACCTTCATCACAAGAATGGCGGCGAACACCAGAATCGAGAACAGCAGCAGCATATTCTCGCTAAGCAGGTTTACAGAAAAGATGGAGAGGGGAATCATTGAATTTCAAACAAGTTGAGGAACCCCGTCATCATAAAGACGCTGCGGACTTCGTCGGTTATGTTGCGCACGATAACCTTGCCGCCTTTTTCGGCAGCGGCCTTGCGCAGTGCCAGGAAAAGCCTCAGGCCGGAACTGGAGATGTATGACATCTGGCTGCAGTCCAAAACCACGGTGCCGCCGGCATCTGCCTTGAGCGAGTCCATCTGGGGGGCAATCTCCAGCGATGCGGGAGTGTCAAGCCTGCCGTTGAGGCTTGCTACAACTTCTTGATTCTCTTTGGTGATAATTACTTCCATATTCTTAAAGTGCTTTTGTCAGTGTAAGGATATTCTGTCCGTCTTTATATTCGTAATTAACAGTGTCCATTATGTTGCGCACCAAATGTATGCCAAGGCCGCCTATGGGGCGCTGCTCCACAGACGATTGAGTGTCGGCCTTGGGCGCCTTGGTGGGGTCGAAGGGCTTCCCGCTGTCGCAAATGGCAAACACCAGGCGGCCTTTCTGCAGGGTGGAGGTTATGTCAATTTTACCCTCCTTGCCCTCCGGATAGGCATAGTTGACCACATTGGTCACGGCTTCTTCTATCGCGAGATTAAGCATACTGGCAAGACCGCTGTCCAGGTGGGCAGATTCGGCGATGTCGTCTATAAAGCCGGCGAGTTTCGAAATCTCGTTAATCTTATTGGTGAGGGTCAGGGTGCGTTCCGTGGTGCTGTCACCGTCTTTGCCCAGATAATGGATGAACAGCATCGTGAGGTCGTCGCTTTGGGGTGCGTCGCCCACAAATTTTTTCACCTCCGACTGAATGTTCTTCAGGTGCAAGTCAGAGCGCTTGCGGCCGCGCAGCGCCTCTTTGGTGCGCATTACGCCGAACTGCCTCTGCTCCGAATTTTCGGCTTCCGTGAGGCCGTCGGTATACAGGAACAAAGCATCGTCGTTTTGCAGGTCAGTCTCCTGCTCTACATATTCGAACCCTTTGATGATGCCCAGCGGGAGATTTGCCTCCACAGGCAGGGTGCGGATGGCGTCGGTAAGAATCATAGGAGGGTTGTGGCCGGCGTTGCAATAGCTAAGGTGGCCTCCTTTCAAATCCAGTACGCCGCAGAAGAAGGTGACAAACATAGTGTTGTCGTTCACGTCCACCATACTGTTGTTCATTGCGGCAATAATCTTTCCCGGCCGGTCCTCGTGGGTTGTAACGGAGCGGAACACGCTGCGGGTCACCGCCATAACCAGGGCGGCGGGAATACCCTTGCCGCTCACGTCGCCTATGCAGAAGAACAACTTATCGTCGCGGATAAAGAAATCGTACAAATCGCCGCCTATTTCCTTGGCCGGGTCAATACTGGCGGCCATATCCAGGTCGTGCCGTTCCGGGAAGGGCGGGAAGGTCTTGGGAATCATAGCCATCTGGATGTTGCTGGCAATCTGCAACTCGCTCTCCATCATTTTTTTACGCTCGGAGAGTTTGCTGTATTTAGCCTGGTTGCGTACCAGCGCCCGGAGTATGAAAATGAGCATCGCCAGGCCCAGCAGTTGGAGAAGGGTTACCCAAAAGCCGACTCTCTTGACGTTTTTGTAGATATCGCTTTCCGGAATGGCTATGCACATAGACCACCCGGTTTTCTCTACGGGGGCGAAATAGACCGTTCTCTTGACCTTGTTGAAGGTGAGAGTCCTCACACCCGACTCGCCGGAGAGCATTGCCTGTTGCAATTCCTTGAAATCTGCGCGATTCCGGGCTTGATCCAGGAAACGGGCCCTCTTGTTGATTGACGCAGTGTCGTCGCCCTTGTTGGTTATCCATTGCCCGGCCCTGCTCACCATAATGCCGGTGGCGTTGGGGTAAATCTCAATGTCTCCAACCAAGTCGGATAGCCATTCCAGGGAGATGTCACCTGTGAGTACCGCGGCAATCTTGCCGGTCTCCGGGTCCGTGATGGGCAGGGAGTATGTAGTCATCAAAATTTCTCCGCCGCCGGTGTCTACATATGGCTCCGACCAATAGCCGGTGCCGAGTTCTATGGGTTTGACGAACCATTCCTGCGAAGGGTAATCGTATTCCGGCGTGGCCAGCGATGTGAAGGCCAGGGTGTCGGCGTCCCAGAACGCATAGGGGGAAAACAGAGGCCGTTCGGGCACGTAACCGGGCACGAACGCCATTGTGGAGCCTACAATTACGGGGTTGTCGGCAACAATGCGCTGGCTGATAAGCTGCACGCTGTCGGTATGAGTAAGCGCCCACTGGGCAATCCACACGCTGTTGCGCACCGCCGCCTCGGCCTGGTCAATAACGTCCATAATCTTGTACTGCGTGGCTTCCAGCTGCGTCATTGCACGGTTGGAAGCTTCGTTCTCCAGGCCTTTCCTGGCAAAGATGTACTGCACCAGCGAAGTGGCCTCCAGGGTAATGGCAGCCACCAGCACCAGCATCAGTCCGGTCCAGGAAGAGCGCTTGAAAATGGATGCATTTACATCGTCCTTCTGTTTCATAATATCGATTTAAGGGCGGCTCTGAACACGGGTTGGGGCGCGTTCATATCGCGTTCAATTATCAATGTCTTGAGACCGGCGTAGGGGAGTATCTCCTGTTCTATATTTTCCAACGAACGGTCCGCGCCAAAATAGGCGGGGGCAAAGTTACGCCAGAATTCCATTGCAAGGGCCTTGCTCATATGAAAAGTTTCCTGGATAAAGGGCTCCGGGCTCAAATTGCAGCAGAGGTAAACCATTCCTATGTCAAACAAATGGTTGCCGTAGCAAAAATCGCCCAGGTCAATGAAATAGCGCTTGTCACCCACAAAGATGGCGTTGCTGTACTGCAAATCGCCGTGTATGGCGGTCTGCTCGTCCGGGGTTTCGGCAATAAAGCGGTGGAGCTTCTCCTTTTCTTCCGGGGTGAAAAAGCGGTTCTCTTCCAGCAACCGGTAGTAGCGCTCCTTTACGTTCTCGAACTGGGATATGTCGACCTTTGTGGCGTGGAGCTGCCGGCACATTCCGGCGAACTCGGCGGCATACCGGGCCACTTTCTCCGGGTTGTCCGCCGTGGCGCGGGAATAGGACTTCTTGCCCAAAATGCGGCGGAAACGGATGCCGTAGCGGCCGTCTTCCGTAACCACATATTCGCCCGGCTCGGGGGTGGGGATGCCCATATCGTACACTTTGCGGGCCAGCAGCATTTCGTCCAGGGGCTGCTGTATCTTGCCGGGGAAATAGAGCTTGAGCATAACCGAAGGGTCGGTTTTGTGGTCGTAGCTCTCGCCGTTGGCACCGCCGCCGGACAGGACGTAATCGCTAAGAGATATCTTTGTCGGCTCCATCGAAAACTTGGTTTATGAGTTGTTCAAATTCTTGATATGCAAATGTGTCTGACAGCTCGCGCAGGGAGCTGGCAAGGCCGCGGTAGTGCCACTCGTGCTCGCAGCGGTCTTTCACGTGAAACAAGTTCCAGAAAGCTTCGCCCTGCAGGGCATAGTCGCGGGCGATGGCCCGCATATTGGATAGTTTGTCCCCCAGCGCCACCATCTTGGCTTCGTGGGAGGCTTTTGCAAGGCGGTCTATTGCGGCCTGCTTGCGGGCGTGCCAGCTCTCTTCTTCGCTAATTCCCTCCATAAACCGGTCGCTCTCTTCCTCTACCAAATGGGCTATGCGCTCCCCGAATTCACGGCGGATGTCATCGACGGTGATATCGGTGTCCTCCACGGTGTCGTGCAGAGCGGCGGCGGCCAGAAGCTCCTGGTCCGATGTCATAGTGGCCACGATGGCCACCGCCTCCATCGGGTGGACTATATACGGGAAGCCCTTGCCGCGGCGCTCGGTGCCGGCGTGGGCGCGGACGGCAAACACAATTGCCCGGTCCAGCAGTTCGGTGTCCAGAGGTTTGTTCGCCATCGTTTATTGGTTCATAAAAGGTAAGTCTTTGCTTTGCTCCAGCAGGAATTCCGCCATTGCGGCGTTGCTGTCCGAGACGCCGTTGAGAGTGTCCAGCATAAGCTTGAGGCCCGTCTTGCCTCCGCCGTTCTTGAGTATGAAGGCAGTGCAGAGGTTCTGGGGCGCCAGCGAAGAGGCCACAATGTCGATGTCGGTGAGGCCCAGCTGGAAGCAGGCAATTTGGTAGGCGGCATCAAAATAGTTCCGCACCATTTGGTCTATGTCGCCCAGCGTCTGGAATCCCATCGCCTTGAAAACTGGGAGGAAGTTGAGCAGATCCACCTCCTGGATTTCCGCCTGGTTGAGGGATGCGATGCGGCGGTTGAGGGCGTCGAAGGGGCGTATGGTGAGATAACTGCGGAAGGAATCACCGTCCAGCGGCACCTCCGACAGGTTGCCCGAAGCTACCAGCGATTGCACCCTGCGGCGGTAGTCGGCCAGTTCGCGGCGGATGCGGCTGAACTCGTCGTCTGCCAGCTCCAGCATTCCCGCCAGCCGGCTGAGGTTGCGCAGATACACCGTGGGAATCTCCACGCCGCTCTTGTAGCCGGTGTCGTGGTTCATATTGGCCCAGGCGTGCTGAAGCACGGTGCGCATCTGTACCTCGAAGCGGATTTTATTGATTTCCGGATGCTCCGGGTCGCTGTATTTGGCTTCCGGGATGCGGCAGATATAGTGCAGCGAGAGGTAGCCGAAGCTGTCGGTGTCGTGCGCCTTGCGCTTGTCCACCGAGTTTTCCCAGTCAATCTCGAACAGCCGCTCCAGCACGGAGGCCACTTTGTCCACGTCGTCTATATAGAATGTGATTACGCGCAGCCCTATTATGTCCGTGATGTCGTATATGCTGCCATATTTGCTCCCTTTGAGGGCCAGTTTGCCCGCAAGGGAACTTTCTGTTTTGACTCGGTGCTCAACGGCGGCCACAATAAGCCCTGCCTCAGCAAAGAAACCTTTGAGCCGTTCGGGGATGTCTTCCGCCATCTTGGAATACACCGGCAGAAGGCTGCGGTATTGCTCCAGAAGTAGTTCGCTGTGGGGGTCGAGAGTTTGCGTCGCCATATATTTAAGTTTTTAGAGGTCGTATGTCAGGCCCACTGTGAACACCTTGTTGTTGGCCGTCAGGGGCGTGCTGGAATAGGGCACTGTGCCGCCGAAGCCGTTGGAAAGGGCTGCGGTGAGTCGGAAATTGCGAATTGCGGCGTTGGCTGCGAATCCCCATACGGGGCCGTAGCTGCCGGCGCCGCAGTTGCCCGCCAGGCCGCACCAGCTGCAAGGGTTCCAGGCCAGTACGCCGCGCGCTTCGCGGTAAGCAATGCCTCCGGAGCCAAGGTAATTGCCGGTGGCTCCTATGGCCAGGGCGCGGTAGAACGGCATTTCATATTTGGCCGCCACGTTCAGGTTGAAGGGTATCGCCTCCGGGGCCATGTGTTTGTCCACGGGTTTGACTTTTACCGAATGGATAAATTCGTCCTGAACCTCCTTGAACTGTTGCTTTATGTTGCCGTTCTTAATGTCGTCCAGCGAGAGTTC
Source organism: Bacteroidales bacterium (assembly GCA_017616475.1). GTDB lineage: Bacteria > Bacteroidota > Bacteroidia > Bacteroidales > UBA932 > Equibacterium. Next base: position 18,721 of record JAFZYD010000063.1, on the reverse strand, counting down.
CTTGACCCCTTCGAAGGTGGCTGTGCCCTGCGAGACGCCCGCATTGCCGTAGTACCACAGCATTCCGCCCAGATCCAGCGCCGATGCCGACAGGGTGAGTCCCTCGCAAGGGGTTACAGTCACGCCCAGGTCCACGGCCAGTCCGGCACCGGAGGGGAGCCGCCAGCGGTCCTTGGCGCTCAGGCGGGTGAAGTCCATATAGCCGTCTTCGTTGGTGCCGACCTTGTTCCAGCGGCTGGTGAGGTCCAGATCGGCCTCCACGTCGGCACGGTATACATCTTCGGACATTGTAAGGTCAAAGCGCGAAACGTTGTAGTTTATGGCCTCGATGCCTATGAGGAGCTTGGCGCGGCCGCCCACCGACAGGATGTCGGAGAACTTGTAGGAATAGCCGTAGGCCAGTTCCACTACCGCGTTGCCCCAAGCGCGCATTCCGGACAGGTCGTAGTTGGTTTCTCCGGTGCCCAGTTTGGCGATGGCGAAAATCTCCTTGGGTATGGATGCGCCGTAAACTGCCCGGATGTTGGCTTCCAGGGTGTGGTAGGCCTTGTCTTTTCTCCATCCGTAGGATACGAGGTTGAAGTTTATGTTGCTGGAGAAGTAGTTGTCGCTGGACAAACTCCCCAGGAATTCATCGGCGGTGACGCTGGAGTGGAGGGCAGTTACAATCTCCTCTCCGCGGGGGTAAAGGAAACTGGAGGCGCCAAAATTGTTGCGCGTCTGGTTTTCCCACTGCCCGACGCTCAAAAAGCCGGTTTCGTTTTGAAAGGCGGGGTTGTAGCGGTATCCGAGCCGGTATCCGTCAAGGAAAAGGGCTTGCTGGAAGGTCTGTGCGGTGGCGCTTATGGCGGCCAGAGTCAAAACTGCTGTAACAATTATCTTTTTCATAACGGATTACTCTAAGGGGATGGTTATGCCGCCGTCAAGTTTTACGGATGCCGATTTTACAAACAGGCCCTGGCGGCCGTTGAGCGCAACCGCGCCCAAATCGGGCTGTGCGGCCAGGTTGATGTCGAACATAAGCTCGGCAATGTCCGGGATGGTGCCCTGCTGCGCCTCTATAGTGAGCACGACGGTGACCGTGCCGGGCTTTTCTGCCGAGCCGCCCGGGATGGTGAAATCGGCCGATATCACAATGTTTTCGTCTACTTCCGCATCCGGTTTGTTCCCATCTTCATCTGCCACTCTGGGTTTTATTGCCCTCATATTGGAGAAGGTCGCGGCCAGCGGGATGGTGTTCTCCAATTCAGCCGTAACGCGGCACTTCTTGACCCGGTACTTGCCAATCTCAAGGTTTACGGCGCCGGTGGAGGTGTTTTTCACTGGAAAATTGAAAGATTCCCCCACGGCTATGCCGCAGCTGTAGTCGTAGGTAAACGCAAAGAACAGGTTGCCCTTCTTGTCGCTTATTTTGGACACCGGGTTGGCCGGAAGGTCCATCGAAAGGTTGGAGAAGGCAATAGAAGATATGGGGGTAGTGACGGTGTTATCGACATTCATCGACAGCATCTGCACGTTATTCTGATTCCATTCCAGGGTGATGTTGTCCAGCGCCTCCAGAGGAGCGGAGAAGAACCCGGCGGAACTGAATCCGCTTATGGTGGCGGCGCATCTTGCGGGCACATTTACCAGCAGTGGGTTGGACGCGTATAGTGTAATCTTCTGATTGATAGGGCTTAACCCGATGTATCCCAGCATAGCGGCCATTCCGCCGACGCTTCCCGCCTGATAGCCGGCGTTCCAGGTCTGTGCCTGGCTCACGTCGCCCAGTCGCTTTTCGAGTTCGTAGACATTGATGCGGAAAATGTCGCCGCTGTCTTTCATCACGAGGTTACCGTCGTCGTCCATCTGGATGAACTCGGCCACCACTCCGCCGATGCCTTCTACCTTGCTGAGCCCGCCCAGGGTGGAGCCTATTGTGAGCGGCCCAATGCTGCCCAGAGGCACGGAAATCTCGTCTCCGAACAGGGTTATTTCTTTGTTGAACCCCTCCGAAATGTCATATTCCGGACGGGAGCACGCCACCGCGGCTGCGGCTACGCACAGAATTGTAAGAAAACGTCTCATTCGCACTGGTTTAATAACTAGTAAAAATAAGACATTCTTGCGAAAAATCAAAACTGACGGGCAAAGCGGCGGGCTTCGCGCCAGCGGGGGAAGTGGCGGTCCATAACGGCATAGAAGCGCGGCCCGTGGTCAGGCACCAGCAAATGGGCCAGTTCGTGCACCACAACGTGCTCTATGCACCAGTCGGGAAGCAGCAGCAGATAGGTGCTCAGGGATATGCGTCCGGTTTTGGTGTTGCAGCTGCCCCAGCGGCTTTTGGTGGCCCGGAAGCTGACTGCCGCGGGTTTGACACCCATCTGCTGGGCGTGGCTTTCCAGCATAGGCGCGACCTTCTGCTGAAGTCGTGCGGCGGCCTCCTTGCGCTTTGCCGGGGTGCTGACATCCAGCTGCGCATAAAAGGCCTCGCGCTTTTGCTGCCGGGCAGCCACCCGCGCCCGGGCGCTCTCAATCCAATCTTTATGGCCGGCTATGAATTCTTCTATGACGCGTTTGGAGACATACCGCGGCGCCGATACGTGAACCTCGCCCTCCTTGTTTATGCGTATAGAAAGGCGGCTGGTGCGGCGCCGGGTCACAACTACGAGGACGGAACTCATACCTTGACCTCCATAATCTCGTCCCACGAAGTGGTGAACTTGCGTGAGGTCATCGTGCGGGCAGAGAACTGGTCCATAACCCCTTGCGAGGCGAGCCGCACTGTGTAGTTCCCCTCCACCTTGTTTATGGCGTCTATGGCGTCCATAAGCGACGCCCGCTTGGAGCGGTCTACGGTGTCCAGCATCGAAGCCTGCACGCCGCGCTTGGGCACCAGCCGGGTGCACATAACCCCAGCCTTCTTGTAGGCGTAGCCGGGGCGGAATATCTGCCGCAGGCACAGCGCCGCCCGTTCCGACATCTCCAGGGTGTCGTCCGTGGCCACGTCGAACAGGGTGTTCATTATTTTGTAGCTCTGCGGGGCGTCTTCACGGAAGCGGTTGGTGAGTATAAAGACGCTCATCTGCTGGGCGCAGAGATGCCCCGAGCGCAGCTTTTCCGCCACCTTGGCGGTGAAGGTCGACACTGCGGCGTCCAGTTCCTCCAGAGTGGTCATCTCCTTGGCGAACGAGCGCGAGATGCACACCGTCTGGCGGTCCTGCGGCACATCTTCAAAGCCTATGCAGGGCTCTCCGTGCAACTCCTTCCAGGTGCGCAGGCCCGGCAGGTTGAAGACGCGGTCTACCACGGCCTGCGGCAGGTTATAATAGCCCAGGGCCGTTTCGATGCCCATAGAGAGCAGTTTGGCGTTGCTGCGACGGCCTATGCCCCACACGTCGCCGGCGGGGAAGGTGGAGAGCACCTTTTCCACATCCTGCGGCCGGTACATAAGGCAGCCGCCCTGCAGCTTGGGGTATTTCTTGCACAGCTTGCTGGCAATTTTGGCCAGCGTCTTGGTTGGGGAAATACCTATGCTCACCGGTATGCCCACCTCGCGCCGGATGCGGGCGGAGAGGTTGCGCGCAAACGGCTGCAGCGTGTCCAGCGGCATTTCGTCCAGGTTCAGGAAGGCCTCGTCTATGGAATAGACCTCTATGTCAGGCGCGCTCTGCCGCAGGATGTTCATAACCCGGGCGCTCATATCGCCGTAGAGCTGATAGTTGGAAGAGAACACCGCTATGTTGTGCCGCTTGACCAGGTCGCGCACCTGATAGAGCGGCACCCCCATCTTTATGCCGAGCGCCTTGACCTCGTTGCTGCGGGCAACAACGCACCCGTCGTTGTTGGAGAGCACCATAACCGGCTTCCGCTCCAAATCGGGACGGAACACCCGCTCGCAACTCACAAAAAAGTTGTTGCAATCGCACAATCCGACAAAAGCCATCGGCTATACTTTTTTAACCAGATATTTGACCACGCCCCAAACCGCGAACTGGTTGTCGGCATCGACCCGGATGGGTTTGTAGGCCTTGTTGGCGGGCATAAGAATGGCGTAGTCGCCCTTGTTGAGATAGCGCTTGAGGGTGAATTCACCGTCTACGAAGCACACCGCAAGGCAGCCGTCCACAGGCTCGGCCCCCTTGTCAATTATGAGCATATCGCCGTCGTTCACCCCGTCGTCTATCATAGAATCCCCCTTCACCCTTGCAAAGAAGGTAGAAGAGGGATTTCTTACAAGTTCTTTGTTGAGGTCCAGGGCTACGTCCATAAAATCTTCCGCAGGGGAGGGAAACCCCGCGTGGATTTGGGCGAGCTCGGCTTCCTTGGACATAGTGCTGATTTAGAAGGCTTTGAACCCGACTGCCTGCTTGGCCAGCGCCAGGGTGGCGCGTGCCGACTCGCGGGCCTTTTCGCGGCCCATAGCGGTGACCTTGCGCAGGTATTCGTCGTCGTTGTAAATAGCGTCTATCCGCTCGCGGATGGGGAGCGTCACTTTGCAAATGTCGGCCGCCAGCTGCTTCTTGAGGTCGCCGTAGCGGATGGAGCAATCGTTCCATTTGTCCTCGAAGAACTGCACGGTGTCGGGCTCGCTCACCAGGCGCATCAGGGTAAAGAGGTTCTCTATTACCTCGGGCTTGGGGCTGTTGGGCTCTGTAGGGCCGCTGTCGGTCACGGCGCGCATCACCTTCTTGGTGATGGCCTTCTCGTCGTCGTACAGGTAAATGCCGTTGCCTTCGCTCTTGCCCATCTTGCCGTTGCCGTCCAGGCCGGGCACCTTTACCAGGTTGCTGCCAAAGTTGAACGCCTGGGGCTCGGGGAACACGTCGCAGCCGTACATATTGTTGAAACGGCGCGCCAGCAGGCGGGCTATCTCCAGATGCTGCTCCTGGTCCTTGCCCACCGGGACATATTTGGCCCTGTGGATGAGGATGTCGGAGGCCATAAGCACCGGGTAGGAGAGGAGGCCTATGTTTACGTTATCCGGGTTGTGGCGCACTTTGTCTTTGAAACTTGCCGTGCGCTCCATTTCGCCCTTGTACGCCAGCATATTTAGGATGACGTACAGTTCGCAAATCTCCGGCACCTCGCTCTGCACAAAGATGGCGGACTTTTCCGGGTCGAGGCCGGCGGCCAGATATTCTGCCAGGATGGTCTTGACTCCGGCGTGGAGATCCTCCGGATGGGGGTGAGTGGTGAGGGAGTGGAGATCGGCTATAAAAAAGAAGCACTTGTGAGTGTCCTGTATCTTTACAAAATTCTTGAGCGCCCCATAATAGTTACCCAGGTGCAGGTGACCGGTGGAGCGTATACCGCTAAGTACAATGTCCATTAGATAAATCCTTAAAAATTAGTCTTTTACCTGAGCCAAGGTCTCGCGCACCCTGGCTTCGATTTCGTCGCACAGTTCGGGGTTGTCGCGCAGCACCTGGAGCACCGCGTCGCGCCCCTGTCCAATCTTGCTCTCGCCGTAGCTGAACCACGAGCCGCTCTTGTGCACGATGTCATATTCTACTGCCAGATCTACAACTTCGCCAACCTTGCAGATGCCCTCGCCGAACACTATGTCGAATTCGGCCTTGCGGAAAGGCGGAGCCATCTTGTTCTTGACCACTTTGGCGCGGGTGCGGTTGCCGGTGGCGGCGTCACCGTCCTTGAGTTGGGTGACCTTGCGCACGTCTATGCGCACCGATGAATAGAACTTGAGGGCGTTGCCGCCGGTGGTGGTTTCGGGATTGCCGAAAAGGATGCCGATTTTCTCGCGCAGCTGGTTGATAAAGATGCAGCACGTGTTGGTGCGGGAAATGTTGGCGGTGAGCTTGCGCAGCGCCTGACTCATAAGGCGGGCCTGAAGACCCACTTTGTTGTCGCCCATTTCGCCTTCGATTTCTGCCTTGGGGGTAAGGGCCGCCACAGAGTCGATTACAATAATGTCTATGGCGCCGCTGCGGATAAGATTGTCCGCAATTTCGAGCGCCTGCTCGCCGTTGTCCGGCTGGGAAATGAGCAGCGTGTCCACGTTTACGCCCAGATTCTTGGCGTAGGCGCGGTCGAACGCGTGCTCGGCATCGATGATGGCGGCAATGCCGCCGGCCTTCTGCGCCTCTGCGATAGCGTGTATCGCGAGGGTTGTCTTACCGCTGGATTCGGGGCCGAAAATTTCGATGACTCGGCCGCGGGGATAACCGCCAATGCCCAGCGCGTGATCGAGGGCGATGGAACCCGAGGGAATAACAGAAACAGCGCTATCGGGCTGATCTCCCAATTTCATAATGGAGCCCTTGCCATAGTCCTTTTCGATTTTCGAAATGGTCGCCTGCAACGCTTTTAACTTCTCTTCGTTTGACACGGCTTGATTCTTCTCTTCTTCTTTAGCCATAATAGATTGTGTTTCAGGTTAATATTTAAAAGTTGGGTTTGGGTGCATATTTGTTGTAAAAGTCAGAAATGATGGTGACCACTTCGTCTACGGTGTCCACCACGTGGAACAGATCCAGGTCGCCGGGGCTAATCATCCCCTTTGCCAGGAGGGTGTTCTTGAACCAGCCCACCAAATCTTGCCAGAACTCCTTGCCGTACAAAATAACGGGGAAGGAGACCAGTTTGTTGGTCTGGATGAGGGTGAGGGCTTCGCTTAGTTCGTCCAGGGTGCCGAAGCCGCCCGGCATTGCTATATAGCCCTGCGCATACTGCATAAAGATGGTTTTGCGCACAAAAAAATAATCGTAGTCAATAAGTTTGTCCGAATCGATATACGGGTTGGGCTCCTGCTCGAACGGGAGGTTGATGTTGAGGCCGACGCTGCCGGTGCCGCTCTCCCTGGCCCCTTTGTTGCCCGCCTCCATAATGCCCGGGCCACCGCCGGTTATTACGCCGAAGCCGATATCTTTCATACGGGCGGCAATCTCCACCGCAGCTTTGTAATATTTATCTTCCGGAGCGGTGCGTGCGCTGCCGAAAATGGCCACGCAGGGGCCTATCTCCCAAAGCTTTTCGTGGCTCTGCACGAACTCCGCCATTATTTTGAATACCGACCAGGAATTTTTGGTCTTAACGTCGTTCCACCATTTGCGCTGGAAACTGCGCTTGATAATCTCTTCTTCGTGTGTCATAGGTGCAAACTTAATCAAAATCTTGCTATTTTTGCCTAAAATAATTCGAAAATGGCGCAATTTCTTTTGGGTATGACTTTGACCGCTCTGGAGCAGGTTTGCACTGCCGCCGGAATGAAGCGCTACGTGGCTAAACAGATAGCCGACTGGCTCTACAAAAAGCGGGTGAAATCCATATCCGAAATGACCAATCTCTCCAAGGAGAACCGCGCCCGGCTGGAGGCGGAATATCAAGTGGGGCACATCGCTCCGGCGGAGGTCCAGACATCCAAGGACGGCACCCGCAAATATGCCTTCGAGGCGGTAGCGCCCGGCCAGTACATAGAAACGGTGATGATTCCGGACCGCGACCGCGCCACGCTGTGCGTCTCTTCGCAGGCAGGGTGCAAAATGGGCTGCGTGTTCTGTATGACGGGTCGCCAGGGCTTCCACGGAAACCTTTCCGCCCGCGAAATAATTGCCCAGTTTATGGACGTGGAGGAGTCCGAAGCCCTCACCAACGCCGTCTTTATGGGGATGGGGGAGCCGCTGGACAATTGGGAAAACGTGCGCACCGCCATCGAAATTCTCACCGCGCCGTGGGGTTTCGGTTGGAGTCCCAAGCGCATAACTCTCTCCACCATAGGCGATTTGGCCACTCTTAAAGATTTTCTGGACAACACCGAATGCCACCTGGCGGTGAGTCTTCACAACCCGTTCCACGACGAGCGGCTGGCGCTTATGCCGGTGGAGAACCGCTACCCGCTGGAGCAGGTGCTTTCCCTGGTGCGGCAATACGATTTCACCGGGCAGCGCCGCGTCACCTTCGAATATATTATGTTTGCCGGGGTGAACGACACCAAGCGGCACGCGGACGCCCTGGCCCGGCTGCTCAAGGGGCTGGAGTGCCGCGTGAACCTTATCCGATTCCACAAGATACCCGGCAGCAATCTGGCCAGCGGCAGCCAGAAGCTTATCGAGCAGTTCCAGGCGCGGCTGGAGGCGGCGGGAGTTACCACCACCATCCGGGCCTCGCGAGGAGAAGACATTATGGCGGCCTGCGGCCTGCTGGCAGGCAAGAATAAAGAATAAACAGTTATGACAAAGCGTATCCTGGCAATCTTGATGATGGTTGCGGCAACCTTTACCGCGGCCTATGCGCAACGGCCCAAGGTGGCACTGGTGCTAAGCGGCGGCGGGGCCAAAGGCGCGGCCCACGTGGGCGTGCTCAAGGTTCTGGAGGAGTACGAGATTCCCATAGATATGATTGCCGGCACCAGTATGGGCGCCCTCATAGGCGGCCTATACGCCGTTGGCAACACCACCGCGGAGCTGGATTCGCTGCTCACGTCGCAAGATTGGAACAGCGTTATTACCGGCAGTGCCAGGCGGGAGGAGAGCAACTTTGAAAAGCGTTCCGACGCTGCTAAATACCTGGTGCAGATTCCTTTCGGCATTGATCTGAGCAGCGCTCTTGGCCGCCGTGGCGGTCCCGATGCGGGGGACGATGCCCAGCTGCCGCCCCCGGCGGAAGATCCCGATTTTATTGGCCCGCCCCTGCCGCCCAAGCCCGAAACCGAGCCCATTGACCTGCTGCACCTTGCTCCGGAAGGGGTCGCCAGCGGTATGATACCGCTGGCCCTTATGGCTGGCCAGAACATCTATAACCTGCTCTCCGACTGCACTGTGGGCTATCACGACGAATGCGACTTTTCCGACCTGCCCATTCCCTTCGCCTGCGTGGCGGTAGATTTGGTGTCGGGCAAGGAGATAGTGTTCAACAAGGGCATCCTGCCCAAGGCGCTCAGGGCCTCTATGGCCATTCCGGGGGTGTTCGCCCCGGTCAAGACAGGCGATATGGTGCTGGTGGACGGCGGCGTCAAGAACAACTTCCCGGTGGACGTGGCCCGCGCTATGGGGGCCGATATAATTATCGGCGTCACCTTGAGCAACGATGCGGACCAAAACAATTTGGACGATGTGGGCAGTATGCTCACCAAGGTTATTACAGTGTCCCTTTCCAACAAAACCGATGCGGAAATTGCCGACACCGACATTTTGATTGAGCCCGACATCACCGGCTACGGCACAATGAGTTTTGCCAACGAAAGCCTGCGCATTTTGATTGACAACGGCGAGAAGGCGGCCCGCGAAGCTGCGCCCAAACTGGTGGAACTCAAGGAGTTCCTGGCGGCCAGGGAGGCGGAGAACGCTCAGGTCTTCGTGGGGCCTATGCCGGCGGAGCGCCAGAGCATAAAAGCAACAAAGCTCACCGATACCATCACCGTTTCTTCCATCAAATTTGTCGGTATCAACGAAAAGGAGGAGGCCTACGTGCGCCGTCAGTTCCCCGTAAAAACCGACACCCCCATCTCCATAAGCGACATTGAGCAGGCGGCAAACGAACTCTACGCCACCAAGGCGTACACCTCGGTGGTTTATTCCCTCTCCGGCGAAAAGTCGCCCTTCGATTTGACAATGACAATGGTGCCCAACCGCAATAACCGCCTCGGTATGGGGCTGCGGTTCGACTCGGAGGAGATGGCGACAGTGCTGATGGACGTCGGCATCAACTACAACCGGCTCTACGGCCACCGGTTCGGCATATCGGCCCGCCTCACCAACCAATACAGGCTGGAGGCCAATTACTCCTATTTGAACAGAGGTCTTACCAAACTGGATTTGACTTACCGTCTTAAGCACTACGATATGCCCATCCTGAATACCGGCAGCCAGCGGCTGCAGACGATGGACTACTTACAGCGAGACATAGTGCTGGGCCTCTCCACGGACGGAATGCGCCGGGCCCATATGCAGACCGGCTTGAATTTGAACTTTTTCAAATACCGCACGGACCTGAACCTGCCGATTCCTTACACGGCATATAATATGGACGCCGGTCGCCACGCCTTTTTCGGGCCGTATCTGGACATTGCCATCGACAACAGGGACAACGCTAATTTCCCTCACCGTGGCGTTCAACTGAACACTAACGTCGCTTATGTGGCCGATATGGTGGAGGAGGATATCTATTCGCCTATTCTGGACGCCAGTTTCTCCTTCAACTGGACCACATCCTTCTCCAAGCGGTTCGCTATGACGCCGTTCCTCTATGCCCGGGCGCTGATAGGCAACGACATCCCGGTGATTTTGATGAACACCATAGGCGGCACTCAGGCCGGGCGCTATTCAGACCATCAGACACCCTTCTACGGGGCGACCGGGGCGCTGCCCGCCGGGCCTATGCTGGCCGTGGGCGGCGTGGATTTCCGATATAACATCTACAAGAGCCACTACGCCCGCCTCACTGCCAACTGCGTGCAGGACGGGGAGAGTTTTGTGAACTTTGTAGAGAGCAGCCCGCGCTACGGCTTCCGGCTGGGCTATGCATTCGACTTTATGTTCGGGCCAATCGAGTTCGACCTTAACTGGAATAATGTGGACAAGCGGTTCGGAGCGTATCTGAGCATAGGATATTGGTTCTAGACGGGTATGGACAGGGAGTTGATATACAGCAGGATGGCCAAGATTTGCAGCGTGCGCGAATACTGCAAAAGCGAGATTGCCAAAAAGATAGAGGCGCTCAAAGGGGATTCTGCTATTGACACGCAAGCTATAATTTCGCAACTTTGCGAGGAGAAATATTTAGACGAAAACCGTTACGCGGTGGCGTTCGCACGCGACAAAAGCGCCCTGCAGGGGTGGGGGGAGCAGAAGATTCGCTTTGCCCTGGCGCGAAAAGGTTTGGACAGCAGCGCCATAGCCCACGGCCTGGAGCAGATAGATGCGGGCAAGGCGCAAAAAAAGATGGAGAGCGTGCTGCTGGCCAAGTTGCGCACCCTCAAGGGAGATGAAGACCAGGTGCTGGTAAAATTGCTGCGTTTCGGCCAGAGCCGAGGATATTCGTATAACCAAATAAAGGCATTTTATGATAACACCCGACGAGGTTAATAAAATTGCACAGCGGTTGAAGACGTTGGGGAGGTATCTTTGACATACCTTCCAAGCTTGCTCAGGTAGAAACTTTGCACGCCACCACTCTGGAGGCGGGCTTCTGGGATGACCCCAAAGAGGCGGAGAAGACTCTCAAGAAAATTTCGGCCATTAAATATTGGACGGACGGCTATGCCGCCGCCGAAACCAAGCTCGCCGACCTTGGCGTGCTTATGGAGTTCGGCGAAGATGCGGCCGCCGACGCCGATGCGGCCTATGCCGCCCTGGTGGCCAGCGTCGAGGCGCTGGAGATGCGCAATATGCTCTCCGCAGAAGGCGACAACCTGGGCGCCATCCTCAAGATTAATTCCGGCGCCGGCGGCACTGAATCGTGCGACTGGAGTGCTATGCTGATGCGTATGTACACCCGCTGGGCGGAGCGTAACGGCTACAAAGTTGCCGTGGCGGATGTGCTGGAAGGCGAAGAGGCGGGCGTCAAGAGCGTCACTCTGGAGATAGAGGGCGACTACGCCTATGGCTATCTCAAGGGCGAAAGCGGGGTGCACCGGCTGGTGCGTATGTCCCCCTTCAACGCCCAGGGCAAGCGCCAGACATCGTTCTCGTCGGTATTCGTATATCCTTTGGTAGATGATACCATAGAAATAGAAATTAATCCCGCCGACCTGGAGTGGGATACCTACCGCAGCAGCGGCGCGGGCGGCCAGAACGTCAACAAGGTGGAGACGGGCGTCCGCGTGAAGCATATCCCCACCGGCATCGTGGTGGAAAACACCGAGACCCGGTCGCAGCTGGACAACCGCCAGAACGCGCTGCGCATCCTCAAGAGCCACTTGTACGACCTGGAGCTGCAGAAGCGCCGCGAGAAGCAGGCGGAGCTGGAGGGGCAGAAGAAGCGCATAGAGTGGGGAAGCCAGATTCGCAACTACACTCTGCAGCCTTTCCGGCTGGTGAAGGACCTGCGCACCGGCCATGAATCCAGCGACACCACCGGCGTGCTGGACGGCGACCTCAACGAGTTTATGAAACTCTACCTTATGCAAAACGGAAATAGTAATAACAACTAACGATATGGATTATTTTTTCGCACCAATGTTTCAGCTCGGGAAAGACACAACCGAGTACTATTGCCTTACCAAAGAGGGCGTAAGCGTCTCTGAATTTGAGGGGCATCCCATCCTCAAGGTGGCCCCGGAGGCCCTGGAGGCCCTGTCGCACGCCGCCTTCCGCGACGTAAACTTTTTGCTGCGCCGCAGCCACAACGCCCAGGTTGCAGCCATACTTAACGACCCGGAGGCGAGCGAAAACGACAAATATGTGGCACTCACAATGCTGCGCAACGCCGAGGTGGCCTGCAAGGGACAACTCCCTTTCTGCCAGGATACCGGCACAGCCATTATCCACGGCGAGAAGGGCCAGCAGGTATGGACCGGCTTCTGCGACGAGGAGGCCCTGAGCAAAGGCGTCTATAAGACTTATACCGAGGAGAACCTGCGATACAGCCAGAACGCTCCGCTGAATATGTACGACGAGGTCAATACCAAGTGCAACCTCCCCGCTCAGATAGATATAGAGGCCTGCGAGGGTATGGAATACCGCTTCCTTTGCGTTGTAAAGGGCGGCGGCAGCGCCAACAAGACCTATCTCTACCAGGAGACCAAGGCCCGCATCCAGAACCCCGGCACCCTGGTGCCTTTCCTCACCGAAAAGATGCGTACCCTGGGCACGGCGGCATGCCCCCCGTACCATATCGCATTCGTGATTGGCGGCACATCGGCAGAGAAGAACCTGCTTACCGTTAAACTGGCTTCGACCCATTATTATGACAGCCTGCCCACCACCGGCGATGCATCCGGCCGCGCTTTCCGCGACGTCGAGCTGGAGAAACAGCTGCTGGAAGAGGCGCGCAAGATAGGCCTCGGCGCGCAGTTCGGCGGCGTAGCGTTTGCCCATGACATCCGCGTAATCCGCCTGCCGCGCCACGGTGCCAGCTGCCCCATCGGCCTGGGAGTGAGCTGCTCTGCGGACCGCAACATAAAGGCCAAGATAAACGCCGATGGCGTCTGGATCGAAAAGATGGACGACAAGCCTTACGAACTTATTCCGGAGGAATTGCGCAACGCGGGCGAAGGCAACGCAGTGAAGATTGACCTCAATATGCCTATGAAGGACATCTGCGCAACGCTGTCCAAATACCCCGTTGCTACCCGCGTCAGCCTGAGCGGCACCATAATAGTGGCCCGCGACATAGCCCACGCCAAGCTGAAAGCCCGTCTGGATGCCGGTGAAGATTTGCCAGCATATTTCAAGGACCATCCGATTCTCTACGCCGGCCCCGCCAAGACTCCCAAGGGGATGCCTTGCGGCTCTATGGGCCCCACCACAGCCAACCGTATGGACCCGTACGTAGATGAATTCCAGGATCACGGCGGCTCTATGGTGATGATTGCCAAGGGCAACCGCACAAAGGTCGTGACAGATGCCTGCAAGAAACACGGAGGCTTCTATCTGGGCAGCATCGGCGGCCCCGCAGCGGTGCTGAGCATGAACAACATAAAGAGCATCGAGTGCGTGGAATATCCCGAACTGGGTATGGAGGCCATCTGGCGCATCCGCGTGGAAGACTTCCCTGCATTCATTTTGGTAGATGACAAAGGCAACGATTTCTTTGCCGGTAAATTATAAGAGATAATGTTAGAGTGTAAAAACATAACCAAGAAGTTCGGCAACTTCACCGCGCTGGACAATGTCTCCATCGAGGTGCCGGACGGCAAGATTTTCGGCTTGCTGGGCCCCAACGGCGCCGGCAAGACCACCCTTATCCGAATAATAAACCGCATCACCATCCCCACCGACGGCCGGGTGTTTTTTGACGGCAAGGCGGTGGACGACGCATTTGTGCGCAAGATAGGCTATCTGCCGGAAGAGCGCGGCCTCTACAAAAAGATGAAGGTAGGCGAGCAGATGATGTACCTGGCCCGCCTCAAAGGGCTCTCCAAGGCCGAGGCGGAGGCGGAGCTCAAAAAATGGTTCGTCAAGTTCAAGATTCAGAGCTGGTGGAACAAGAAGGTGGAGGAACTTTCCAAGGGGATGGCCCAGAAGGTGCAGTTCATAGCCACTGTAGTGCACAAACCCAAGCTACTCATTCTGGACGAGCCTTTCTCCGGCTTCGACCCGGTGAACGCCCAGACCATCCGCAACGAAATACTTCAGCTCAAGGAGCAGGGCGCTACCGTGATCCTCTCCACCCACAATATGGAGTCGGTGGAGGAGCTCTGCGACAACATCGCCTTGATAAACAAGTCCCACGTGGTTGTGACGGGTGCCACCGACGATGTGCGGGAGCGTTACGGCACCAATCAGGTCGAGGTGCTCTACAAGGGCGCCCTGGCCGCCGCAGGCAAAACTTTCGCTGCCAACCTTAACGAGGAGCTGCGCGACCACAGCCGCGCCGTGCTGGACGTAACTGACGGTTTCGCAATGAAGGACGTCCTTGCCGAACTGGCTGCGACCGATGCGGAAATAGTCTCCGTAAAGAAGATGGTTCCCCGTATGAACGACATTTTTATCAAACTTGTAAGTGAAGCACAGAAATGAAACTCAGCAATATAGGCCTCATTATAGGGCGTGAATACTCTACCAGAGTAAAGAAAAAATCGTTCATTCTGCTCACCATACTCACTCCGCTGCTTATGGCGGCGCTTATGGTGGTGCCGGTGCTTATAAGCCTTTACAAGGGGGGCGACCGCCAGGTGATATCTATTGTAGACGGCACCGGGCTGTTGGAGAGCTACTTTGAGAGCGATTCCCACACCGAATATCGTTTCCTCCCTGTCGAAACCACCCAGGAGAATCTCAAGCAGACGTTTGCAACCTACGAATCGTCTACCGTGCTGTATGTTTCGCCCATCGATTCAGCAGGCAACGCCAGCGTTACGGCATATTCCAAGGAGCCGCTCAGTATGGAGACCAAACTGGACGCGGAGCGGACAATTGCCACCGCCCTGCGCGACCGCAAGCTCCAAAACCTCAATATAGACAACTTCGACGAGATTATGGACAAGGTGAAGAGCGACGTCAAAATTGACGCCTACACCCTGGACAACTCGGGCAAGGAGAAGAAGGACAGCGTGGAGATGTATATGGTAATCGCCTATCTGCTCAGCTTCCTCATTTATATGTTCGTGTTCCTGTTCGGCTCTATGGTGATGCGCGGCGTTATCGAGGAGAAGACCAACCGCATTGTTGAGGTTATAGTCTCCAGCGTGTCTTCGTTCGAACTTATGATGGGCAAGATTATTGGCGTGGCGCTGGTGGCGCTTACCCAATTCGCCATCTGGGTGCTGCTGCTGGGCGGCGTGGCCGCCGGCCTGAGCGGGGTCATCTCCAGCAAAATGGCGGACAAGGTGGCGGTGGCCACCGAGGCTATGAGCGAATCTCCGCTGCCCAACGCCAATCCGGTGGATATGGGCGACCTGGGCGAAATAGCCTCCATAATGGACCAGATATCCCAAATCAACATAGGGCAGATACTGCTCTGCTTCCTTGTCTATTTCATTCTGGGCTACTTGCTGTATGCCGCTATGTTCGCGGCTGTGGGTAGCGCGGTGGACAACGAGGCCGACACAAATCAGCTTTCGCTGCCCATCACCATTCCGCTTATGATTGGCCTGTTCATTATGCTGCACACCTTCCAGCATCCAAGCAGCCAGCTTAGCGTGTGGGCCTCCATAATTCCGTTCACATCGCCTATGGTGATGCTGGCCCGCATCCCGTTCGGCGTGGTGCCGGCCTGGCAGTTGATTCTGTCCATAGTGCTGCTGGCGCTTACTTTTGTGGTGATTGCCTGGATTTCGGCCAAGATATACAAGGTGGGCATACTCACCTACGGCAAGAAGGCCACCTTCAAAGATTTGTTCAAATGGCTCAAATACAAAGACTAATATGAAAAGATTCCTTATAGTGGCCCTGGCGGTCGCCCTGGCGCTGGTTTCCTGCCGGCCGAAGGGCTACAGCCAGTATTCCTGGGAATACCACGAGCTCACCGACCGCTACGATGCACCGGACGGCAACCCGGTGCAGGAGGCGATTGCAAAATACGACTCGCTTCTGGCCCCGCTGCAGGAGATTGTATGCTACAGCAATGCGGTATATGCAAAGGAAAAACCCGAGAGCGGCCTTAGCAACTATTCCGTGGATGCGGTTCGCAACTTTGCGGAGAAGTACACCGGGGAGCAGATAGACATTGCGCTTCTTAATTTCGGCGGCATCCGCACAGAGCTGCCCAAAGGGGCTGTGCGCGTATATGACGTCTTCTCCATTTTCCCGTTCAACAACTATCTCAACATTCTGGAGGTGGACGGGAGAACAGTGGAGGCTATTTTGCACAGGATGGCCCGCAAAAACAAGATTGAGCCGCTTTCCGGCGTCCGTATGAAGATAGACGGCGACCGCCTTGTGGAATGCACCGTAGGGGGCAGCAAGCTCGATTTCCGGCGTAACTACAAGATCGCCACCATCGATTTTCTGGTGACGGGCGGCGACGGCATCGACTGGGGCGACGGCATATTGGAGCGCCGCGACACCGGCATCCTGCTGCGGGATGTGATTATTTCCGAAATGAAGGATGCGATGGCGGCCGGCAAAACGCTGGACCTCAAATCCGACGGCCGCGTAGTAATAACCAACCCAATAAAGAAGTAGCAGTATGAAGCGTATATTTATATCCTTGATGCTTTTGGCGGCTATTCTGCCGGCCAGGGCGCAGAAATTGGTGATTCTTCATACCAACGATACCCACAGCCAGATTGAGCCGGTGCGCACCGGCCGCAACGCCGGCAGCGGCGGGGTGGACCGCAGGCTTTATTTTATTGACAGCGTACGTGCGGAATACGGCAAAAATAAGGTGCTGCTGCTGGATGCCGGGGACTACAACCAGGGTACTCCGTATTTCAACATTGGCGGTGGCGATCTGGAGCGCGACCTTATGAACCTGCTGGGCTACGACGCCGTGGCAATCGGCAACCACGAGTTTGACAACGGCCAGGCGGAGTTCGCCCGCCGGCTCTCCGAGGCCAAATACCCCACTATTTGCTGCAACTACAACTTTGACGGCACCCCGCTGGAGGGCTGTGTAGAGCCGTATGTAATTATAAAGCGAGGCGGCTTCAAGATTGGCATAATAGGCGCCACGGTGCGCCTGCGCGGTATGGTCTCCGCCCAGAACATAGAGGGTATGGAGCAACTCAACACCATCGAGGTGGTAAATGAATATGCTGCGCTGCTCAAAAAACAGAAAAAGTGCGACCTGGTGATACTGCTCTCCCACCTGGGTTATGACGGCGGCAGCGAAGACAACCCTTCCGACCAGATTATGGCGGCCCAGTCGCGCAATATCGACTTTATAATAGGCGGCCACAGCCACACCTTCTTGAAGGAGCCGTTGGAGGTGGAGAACCTGGACGGTGAGCTGGTGCCCATCGTTCAAGCCGGCTGCAAAGGCATCGAGATAGGGGAGCTTAAGATTTATTAGAATCTTTCTGCGCCTCTGCCATCGCCTTGTTGTAGCAGTGGCGGCAGAGGGGCTCATAGGTTTGTTTTTCGCCGAGTTCGACCAACTTTTCGCTGGCTATGAGGCGGTGCGAAACGTTTGCCGGGTCGCCGCAGCGGACGCATATCGCGTGCACCTTTGTGACATATTCGGCCACCGCCATAAGGGCCGGCATCGGGCCGAAAGGTTTGCCGCGGAAGTCCATATCCAGACCGGCCACAATCACCCGGATGCCGTTTGCAGCGAGCTGCTGGGCGACGTCCACAATGCCTTCGTCAAAGAACTGGGCCTCGTCTATCCCTACTACGTCCACTCCTGCGCTCAGCAGCAGTATGCTGGAGCTGGAGTCCACCGGTGTGGAGAGGATGGATGTGCCCTGGTGCGACACCACCTCCTCCTCCGAATAACGGGTGTCGATGGTGGGTTTGAAAATCTCCACGCGGAGATTGGCAAACTGGGCGCGGCGCAGGCGGCGTATCAGTTCTTCGGTCTTTCCGGAAAACATCGACCCGCAGATTACCTCTATCCAGCCGGGCGTTTTTGTGTTCTCTATGAACATAGCGGGGTAAATACAATTGTTTACAGACTGGAAACAAATATAAAACATTTCTTTGATTATTTGTAAATTTGTCTCCCTATGCGAAAGAGTCTGTTGATAGTAACGCTTTTGATGTGCCTGTCGGTATCCTGCAAGAAGGATATCGAGGTGGCTTCGGTTACTGTCGACAAGGCAATGGTGGATATGGAGACTGGGCAGACGTGCCAGCTTAACGTGCAGGTGCTGCCGGCCGACGCCACCGACCCCTCGGTGGTGTGGACATCGGACAACACTTCGGTTGCCACGGTCACGGAAGACGGCCTTGTGACAGCTATAGGCGCCGGCGAAGCAGCAGTTACGGCCGCCGCCGGGCTCTTTACATCCACCTGCACAATCAAGGTGAATGAAAAGACTATTCCTGTGACGTCGGTGACTTTGGATTGCACGGCGCTTACCTTGCTGGAAGGGGAGACGGCCAGCCTTACTGCCACGGTTGAGCCGGACAATGCAACTGAGCGGCGGGTGACTTGGAGCAGCAGCGACGAGAGCGTAGCGACGGTAGATTCCCGCGGCACAGTTACGGCAAAGCAGGAGGGCGTGTGCGCAATAATG
>JAFZYD010000062.1 GCA_017616475.1 Bacteroidales bacterium | reverse complement strand
GCTTCGTGCGAAAAGTGGCTGGAGGCGACATCGTCGTCACAGATTGCCGACGAAAAATTGTTCTCTACCCGCAACGGCTTTCACGAAGCCTTGATTGGCGTTTACCTGAAGATGGGACAGCCGGCCACCTACGGCGCAAACTATACATTCCTGATAAACGATATTGTGTGCTGTCCTTATGCCACACACAATGCAACTTTTATAAAAGGGCTTCAGCAAAACCTGTTCAACTCGGCACTTATCAATCCCTACATAGAGGATATGTGGTCGGGGGGATATTCCATAATAGCAAATATCAACAAGACACTGTTCGAACTGGAGCGTCGCAGGGACATCGTTCCAGACGAACTGGAGTACAATCTGATAAAGGGTGAGCTGCTGGCGGCCCGTGCCTACGTCCATTTTGACCTTATGCGTATGTTCGGCCTGGACAGCTGGGTCGGCGAAAATGCCGACAAGGTTACCGTGCCGTACGTAACAGAGTATAGCAGCGAACCGACGCCACAGAGGACTTATGCCCAGACCGCAGAACTGCTGCTGAAAGACATCAACGGCGCATTGGAATGCCTCAAGGACGACCCGGTGCGCGGGACTGTCCGAGACGACTTTGAGTCGACTATCAATGCCGACGGTTTCTGGAACGACCGGGCCAAGCGGCTCAACTACTATGCCGTGGAGGCGCTGCTGGCGCGGGTGCATCTCTGGCGCAGGGACTATGTAAGTGCCGGACAGATGGCCGCGGACGTGGCCACCAACGCTCTTGACAAAGGCCTGGTGAAATGGATAGACGTGAGTGCTTTCCAGCAGGAGGTTCAATATGACTACCGTGACTGGACCTTCTCTTGTGAGCACCTGTTCTCGCTGGAAATAACAAACCTGTACAGCAATCTTGCCGTCTATCACTTTCCAAATATGGTTTCGGATGCGGTGCTGGTAAGTGAAACTGCTGTAGGGGAGTTGTTCCGGGATTTCTCACACTACGGTATTGATGCTGACTTCCTGCACGAAGATGTACGCGGACCGGCCGGCCTTCTGAAATACTCCACCAGCGGATATCAGATGTACAAGTTCTACAGTTCAAACGGCTATTTTGAGGCGTTCCGCGGGCGGATGCCCATGATAAAACTGCCCGAGATGTATCTGATTCAAGCCGAGGCGGCACTGCACGCCTTTGACTACGACGGCGCCCTGGCTTTGATAGACCAGGTGCGGCATCACAGGGGTGTTTCGACCTCCATTGCAGAGGTGATGCAATTTATTGTGCCGGAGCAGTCATATTTTGGCCGTGACCAGCAAATAGCGTCTGTCATACTCCGTGAGTACCTGACTGAACTTTTGGCCGAAGGGCAGTTCTTATATGCGGTGAAACGATATTACGGAGAATATGGAAGGCCGTTATTCTCAATGAATGTTAATGTGGTAAACTTCAGTGCCAAGATAAGTACATCTGCTATTAGTATTATGTATCCCTATCCTGTTGCAGAGACCACATACGGCAGGATTCAGGAACAATAATACGGGAGGGTCTTATATGAAGAAATACCTACATATTGCAATTGTGGCCTTTACGGCCTGGTGCCTGGTTTCGTGCGTGAAGGACGAAATAAAGACCTACAGGCCGGAGGACAGTGCGGTTGTTTTCCATGGCCGCACCAATACTTACTCTTTCAAAGGTATGACAGAAGACTTCAGGGACATCGACGTTGCGGTGGATCTTGTGGGTTATTGTGCCGACTACGACCGGACGTTTGCTGTAGAAGTCATTGACTCCACCGCCGTCCTCGGGCGGGACTTCACCATTATCTCCTCTGATATCAAGGCAGGCGCGGTGAGAGGTTTTGTCAAATTGAGGGTGAATCACCTTCCACAGGGTGTAGAGCGCCAGGATATGAAGCTCAAGATAGTCCCCAACGAATATTTCAGGGCGGGTCCTCCCAAGAACTCCATAGCGGACATCACTTGGTCGGAAGAGTATACCCGTCCCCAGCCCTACGTTTGGCGCGGGTGGTATCTTTATTTCTGCCACGGCTACAGCAAGGAGTTGCACCGCCTGATGGTTTCTTATTTCGGCGAGGAGATAGAAACCTATGTGGTCCAGCAGGCTCCTGCCAAGGAGGATCCTACCCTGACTTACAAATTGCCTACCTGGTGGTACTCCGCTACCCGCGAGTTCCGCGAATGGGTCAAGAAGACCGATGCTGAGAATCCTTCCAATCCGCTGCGCCACAGCGACGATTATGAACAGTATCGTACTTATACCACTGCCCACGGCGAAGGGGAAAAACCTGATATTATCCCCACCATCTACGAAACATTGAACGTGCTTTAACACAATGAAAAGAATAATTATCATATTGCTGTTCCCGCTGCTGGTGGCCTCGTGCTTCGCCGACCTCAGTACGGAGGCAGACCACGTGATACCCGATATCGTGATAGAGGGGGTCGACTCCACTATGTATGTGCTTTACGGGCAGGATATCCATATAGAAGCGAGGGTTTCACAGGAGGGTCGCACTATGTCCGATCTGAAGTGCGAGTGGTCCATAGACCTTAAAGCCGACGATAATGACACCCGCATAGAGTTGTGCGAGGGCACCGTGCTGGATTACAAGGTTTCCAACAGGCCGGCCACCAAACCGTATATCATCCGCTTTGACGTGACCGATCTTACCACCGGTCTAAAAAAGATAGCCCCGTGCAAGCTATATGTGGCCAGTTCGCTGGGCGAGGGACTGCTGGTGGCGCATACCCGCGACGGCGGCGCTACATCGGAATTCGACCTTCTGGCCAATAAATATGTCACTTACGGATTTACATCCGACGAGCCTGTATATACCAGGAATCTGTTCTCTCTGGCCAACGGCTATACTCTTGAAGAGAGGGTCAATGTGGTTTGTGATATGTCGGATACGGATGCCGGCGGTGCGGGGGTCTGGGGCGAAACCCGTTTCCTTGTAGGGACCGATTCCCACATCCACGCCCTGGACCAGCTTACTTTTGTGCTGACCGAATCGGATGCGCCGCTGTTCTATTCCAGCTATCAGGATAATTTTGCCACTACCGCCATCTTTAACTTTGCCGCATATTCCAATGCGGCGATTATCGGCGGCAGGGCCTACGGCATGATGTGCCATATAGACCGCCAGTATTCCAAACTGAGTTTCGGAGTCAACCCGGATGACATATTCCGGCCGAATAACATAGCCTACGGCCCCCTGCAGACGGGAGGCAACCTGGCAGTGTTCGACGAGGCGGACGGCAATTTTTACAGCATCACTGGGTGGAACCTTACACAGGCAGCCTTCTCTGTGCTCAACTGCGAGTTGGGTTTCCAGTCCAAAGGGTGTGTATGCCTCGGGAGCGGTTGTTCCCGCAACCAGATTTTGGGCTTCCTTCTTAAAGACCCCTCCGGAGTTTACAGGGCCTGCATGCTCAATACCCAAAACCAAACCGCCTCTGCAGAGATCTTCCAGATAGACGGTGCCGAAATGGACAAGATTGTGAGCGTTTGCTTCTGCGACAATTGCGACTTGATGTATTACACCACTCCCGACGCAGTGTATGTCACCATTCTTGCCGCCGGCCGCGTAAGCAACCGCAAGGTCAATTGGACACC
Organism: Bacteroidales bacterium; assembly: GCA_017616475.1. GTDB lineage: Bacteria > Bacteroidota > Bacteroidia > Bacteroidales > UBA932 > Equibacterium. The sequence goes on along the minus strand of JAFZYD010000062.1, from coordinate 18,735 downwards.
CGATTCGCCGGACGAAAAGATAACATCCATAGAGCAATACAAGCAGGCCTGGTACGGTACTCACCAGATATTCCCGGGCGACTATGCCTTCCCGCTGGATACCCATCGCCTGCAGATGATTATCACCACCTATAACGACAAGACCGGCGAGGGCAAGATTTACCTGCGTCCCTTCAACGTATCCACCGGCCTTTTCACCTCCAAAAACAACGGAACTTACGGCGGATTCGGAGAAATCACCGCCCTCTGCCCGACATTCAGATAGACTATTATGAGAAGAATACAAAGATATTTGGTTTGTACGCTGATGCTTGTCGCAGCTGCCGGGGCGGCGCTGCCCGCAAATGCCGGCATCTGGCCCTTCGGCAAAAAGAAGGCGAAGGCAGAGGCTGCGGCCGACACCACCGTCACCAAAAAGAACGACCCCAAATACGACAAGCTCTTCGCCAAGGGCGACAGCCTCTCGAAGGGACTGCTGAACGTCCATTTTACCAAGGGCAAGGTCTATTTTGAGGTGCCCGACAGCCTGTTGGGACGCATCTTTGTGATGGGCTCCACCGTGAAGGCCACCAGCGACAACACCAACGGCGTGGTGGGCAGCAAAGACAACCTTATCCCGTTCGCATTTGCAATGGCGGACAGTTGCATATTGGTGCGCAGCGTCAATTTTGACATCGCTTCGCCCGATGCCAACATTGTCAACGCGCTGGCCAAGAGCAATATAGGCGCCGTTACGCGCAAGTTCAAGATAGCCGCCACTTCGCCTGCCGGATATTCGGTAATAGATGTCACCGACTGGTTCCTGGCAGACGAAGACCAGACGCGCCCGCTGCTCCGCCTGAGCAACAACGCCTCCTACCAGCGGACACAAAACTACAAGAAGGATCTTTCTTACATAGAGGGGGTCAAGTCGTTCGAGGACAACCTCTCGGTGACCAGCTCTATGAGCTATACCTATTCGCTCAAACACCCTGCAACGGGCAAGGAGGTGGCCAAGGATGTCCCCTTCACCGCGCTGGTGACCCGCTCCATTTTGCTGCTGCCCGAAGAGATATATCATCCCCGCAAGGCCGACCCCCGTATGAACTTCTTCTTTACCGGGCGCACCCGGCTGGGGAGCGGAAGCGAGGGCTCACGCGAAGAGTATTTCGTGAACCGATGGCGGCTGGAACCCGCCGACACCGCAGCCTTCCGCCGCGGCAATAAAGTGGAGCCGGTCAAGCCCATTACATTCTATATTGACAGCGACTTCCCCGAGTGGTGGAAGCCCTATATATTCGAGGCTGTGGAGGCCTGGAACGTGGTGTTCGAGAATATAGGTTTCAAGAACGCTGTGAGAGCGCTTCCGTTCCCGGAAGGCGACCCGTCGTTTGACCCTGACAACATCCGCTACAGCTGCATCCGCTACGCCCCTATCGGGGTCAAGAACGCGATGGGCCCCTCGTGGGTGGACCCCCGCAGCGGCGAAATAATAAACGCTTCGGTATATGTCTATCACGATGTCATAAAGCTAATCTCCAACTGGATGTTTGCCCAGACGGCCCAGGCCGACCCGGATGTGCGCACCGCCGATATCCCCCGCGAATTGCTGGGCGACGCCCTGATGTATGTGATCCGCCACGAGGTGGGGCATACGCTGGGCCTGATGCATAATATGAGCGCCTCGCACGTGATTCCCACAGAGATGCTTCGTGACCCCGCCACCACCCGGAAGACCGGCACTACCACCTCCATTATGGATTACGCCCGCTTCAACTACGTGGCGCAGCCGGGCGACAAGGAGAGGGGAGTGAAGCTCACCCCGCCGCTGTTCGGAGCAAACGACTACTGGGCAATCCGCTGGGGCTATACCCCCGTTTTTGACGCTGCATCTTTCGAAGATGAGGCCCGCATCACCACCGGCTGGATTACCGACTCCCTTAAGGTAGCCCCGGTATACCGCTACGGCAAGCAGCAGGTCTACGGCGACGGCAATATGTTCTTTGACCCCCGCAACCAGACCGAGGACCTTGGCGACGATGTGATTGCATCCACCAAATATGGCGTGGCCAACTTGAAATATATCCTCCCGAAATTCATTGACTGGGTTGGCGATGAGTCCGACCCCGACTACGAGCTGCGGATGGATCTCTACAGCACCATACTCAACCAGTATTTCCGCTATTTCCTGCACGTGCGCAACTATGTGGGCGGTCTCTACCGCGACGAGGTGCTTGCCGGCGACGGCAACAAGCCCTTTGTGAACGTGCCCCGCGCCAAGCAGGTCGCTTGTATGAAATATCTCCTGGAGATGTATAACGACACCGAGTGGCTCGATGACCCTGCCGTGATTGGCCGCCTGCCTATGATTGGCAAGCCCTCCAACTCGCTGGAAGAGGCTATGCTTCAGTACATCTTTTCCACTCCGTTCAGCGCCAGCCGCTCCGACGGAGTCGACACCAAGGAATATTCCTCTGCCGATGCCTTCGACGCAGTCTTTGACTTTGCTTTCAAACCCACCAAACAGGGCCGCCGCCTCACAGAGAAACAGCGTTTCGTTCAGAAACGATATGTAGAGGCAATGATGCAGGGCGGTATGTTCAAAACCCCGAATTCGGCAACGCAGCGTTTTGCGGCAACCGAAGCGGAAGAGAATCACAGTCACGATATGCACACCTGCGGCCTTTGCGGCGGCAGCGACCCCTGCTCCGCCGGGGAATTTGTTTACGACCCGGTAAGCGGGTTCGAGTGGCTGCCCCGCTACACTATGGCTGTTGGCGACGTGACGCAGGGAGTGATGTACGCCCAGCTTATGAAGGCCTACGACGCTATGAAAGCGGCCCGCTCCGGGGCCAATGCAACCGACCGGGCCCACTACGATTTGCTTATGGGTACCATTGCTTATTCCCTTAAATAACAGAGCGTATGGCAGTTAGAAAAACATACAGATTGCTTGCGCTTTTGATTGCGGCGCTGCTGCTCTCCCCGGGAGCTGTGGCTGCGCCCAAACTGTGGAAGTTCAAGCGCAGCAAGCGCCCGGCAAAAGTCGTCGCTGCCCCCGACACCGCCAAGAAGCCTACTCCATACGAGAAGTTCCTCAAGAAGAAAGGGCTCAAAACCGAGACGGGCTATCTCAAGCTTTACACCGACGGAAACGACGTCTGGCTGGAGATTCCCGATAGTCTTGTGGGCCGCAAGGTGGTGCTCTCCACCGTCCTCAAAAACAGCTCCGACCCCTGGATTGAGGTTGGGCAGCAGGTATCCACACCCAAGGTGCTCCAGATAGGCCGTACCGATTCCCTTCTGGTGCTTTCGCAGCCGGTGCGCCTGCCGGAATCGGCCGATTCTCTGGAGCGGGCCACCCTGCGCGCCGCCATTGCCCCCGCCATCAAATATACCTTTCCGATAGAAATGCGCAACGCCGACACCACCGCAATGGTGGTAAAGGCCACCAAACTCTTCGACCCCTCCAATAAAGATGTAATTGACGTTCAGGGGCTGCTTTACGGCGAGGATAAAGGTCTCATTAAACCATCTGTAAAGAGCGAACTCTCGCTCAAGGGCTCTGCCGTGCGCTACGCCAGCGAGCATCTTGGCATTTCCCGCGAGCTTACCATAGAGGGCGACGACGGCACCTACAGCCAAAGCCAAATCAAGGGAAACGGAGAGAAGGCACGCATCTCAGGCACCTTTGTAACTATGCTATCACTGGTTCCTGACCGCGAAATAGCCGTCCGGCCGGTAGATTCCCGGGTGGGCGTGCGCCGTCAGGCATTCCGCACGTTTTCTTCGGAGAAAGGAGTTAAAACAGAATATGACGCAGTCCGCTGGAACCTGGCCCCCGGCGACCATATTACCGTCTATATAGATACGTTGTTCCCCGCGACCCGCCGCGAGGCAATCCGCCGCGGTGTGGAGGCTTGGAACGCCGGCTTCCGCCAGGCAGGACTGGGCGATGTGGTGCAGGCTGTGCCTTACCCCGCCGATTCCGCCTTCTGCGCCGACAGCCCCTTCATCTGCAAGGTGGTGCCCACATCCTGCAACGTGAACCTGCTGCGCAGCACAACTATAGGCAGCGGCCTTACCGGCGGCATACTGGGTGCGACAATCACCGTGCCGCAGGGCTATCTCACCCAGATATGGCGTCAATATGCCTTCAAAATTAGCGAAGCCGATTCCCGGTTCAGAACACTTTTCCCGGAGGAAGATGCGCTTTGCGAGATATTGCAGGCGGGCGTTATGCGCTCCTTTGGCAGCGTGATTGGCCTCTCCGACAACCTGGCCGGCAGCAGTGCCTACAGCCCGGAGCAGCTTCGCGACCCCGCTTTTACCGCAACCCACGGCATTACCGCCTCGGTAATGGACCAGGGGGCGTTATTCAACTCGCTGGCCCGTCCCGGCGACCGCGAAAAGGGCGTTGTTACAGTCTCAAATCAGATTGGAACCTACGATAAATATGCTGTCGAATGGCTGTACAAGGCACCCGGCGATGAAGCGTCCCTCAAAGCCCTGGTAGATTCCCACGAGGGCGACCCCGAATATCTTTATCTGCCCGTGCAAGGGAACGGAATGATGGCCCGTGACATCCGCGCCCGCAACGGCGACCTCGGCAGCGACCCGATGGCGGAATACAAGTCCCGTATGTCCACCATCAAGTTCGTGGCGGACAACGCTTTGGAATGGCTTAACGACTCCCGTCTTGAGAATTCTTCCGACAGAACCCTGTTCTTCGAATGGCTTTGGCTGGCGCATATGGATAATGTCCAGCTGCTTGCGGCCCGCCTGGGCGGCGTCACCACCAACGCAGTGGGCGGCGGCAGGGAAAAATTCACCCCGGTGCCCAAAAAACTCCAGAAAGAGTATCTGAAAACCATATTCAGCAGCTGGCGCAATCAAGATTGGATAGAAAAGAACCGGGATTTGCTTCACACCGCAGGGGCGGTGCGCTCATCCAGGGATATGGCCAATCTGAACGGCAGCACGGTGACAGGAGCCCGCAGCCGCCTGAACAATATTATCTTTGCCAGCAAAGAGGCGGGCAGCGACTACACTCCGGACGAGTTCCTCACCGACGTGGAGAACGAACTCTTCAAGAACGTCCGCAGCGGCCGCCTGGAGCCTCAGGAAGACCAGAGCCTGGGTATGTATATAATGCAGACACTTGTAAACTCTTCGCCGCTTCTTAAAGCCAACTACGAGCGCCACGCCGACCCGCTGCGCACCGGATTGGCCCCGGACACGCCCGCCGAGGTCTACACCGAGATGCCCGGCGTGCCTACTGCATATCTGGAAGAAAAAGACATACTCTGCAAGCGGCATCTGGAAAGTGTGTGCGCCATACTCAGGCAGGGGCGCGCCCGCGCCGACACCGCCACCCGCGGCAAGATAGAATTCCTGCTGCGAATTGCGCAGACTGCACTTGACAACGAATGATGAAACACAAACTATATTATTAACCCAATTTTAATTGTTATGAAAAAAACATTACTTCTTCTTGCAGCGCTCGTCGCAATGGCAGCCTGCACCAAAGTCGTAGAGAAAGAGGTTGAGGTAGAAGTTGAGGTAGAGAAGATCGTGGATCTGCTCACTCTCAATGCAACTTCTATCCAGGTTTCAAATGCCGGCGTTGTTCAACCGATGAGTTTCACCACAGAAGACGCTTGGACAATTGCCAGCGATGCTGCCTGGATCACTTTCGACAAGGCTTCCGGAAATGCCGGTTCCAGCACCGTGAATATGACGGTTGCCAAAAACGAAGGTTATGACTCACGTACCGGCCGCGTAACTCTCAGTACAACCCACAACGGGACCACCAAGAATACTGTATTCACAGTTGTTCAGTCCGAGACAGAGGTTTTCAACACCACACAGGTTCTCAATATCGGCTTCAAGGAGCAGGATATTGCAGTTGAGTTCACTTCAAATCTGGCTCCCGAGGTCAAAGTATTGGATGGCGATTGGCTTACTATTACCCAGACCAAGGCAGCTCCCGAAGATGGTAAAATTGTTGTGCACGCAGCCAAGAACGATGGTGAGAACGCCCGCGTAGGTTCCTTTACCATTTTTGCCGGCAACAGCCTCCAGACCTACAAGGTTGTTCAAGCATCTCAGTTCGCTTCTGCTTCGACCGCTACTGCCGAGTTCCTGGGCTTCAAACAGGATATGTATAACAGTACTACTTACTGGACAGACAATTTCGCACAGTTCGGCATCAAGTTCGAAACTCCCGAAGGCCTGGTTAATCTCGCCCTCAATGTCGACCCCGAAATCGAAGATGTTACCAAGGTTCCCGCAGGTAAATATGTGATGGACGAGACCGGCACATATGAACCCGGCACATTCTCTGTGAAGTCGGCAGGTCTTAACGAGCAGTACTACACCACCGTTACAGTTGACGGAGAGGATATGGACGTTATTTCCGGTACCGTTACCGTAGAAGAAACGGCCGGCCAGTACACCATCGTTGCCACCCTTGTTGACGCCAACGGTGACTCACGTATGTACAGGTTCCAGGGCGAACTTGTTGCAACCGACTCTTCTTTCGGTATGAGGGTTTACCAGGCAAGTGACAGAGGCCAGTACTATACATACTTTACAACAAAGGCCTACGAGACAATCCTGGGCGTTCAGTTCAGCGACGTTGCTCCCGGCCTTGAGCGCTACATTTCTTATATGGGCTTCAGCATCTATAGCGAGGCAAGCGACGGCAAACTCCCTACCGGTACATTTACTTATGCAGAGCCCGAAAACGACGCTACTCTGGGTTATGCAAACGGTATTCTCAACGCTGCTCCCGGCACATTCCAGATGACTGGTTGCGAGAATCGCTTCGAGAGCTGGGGCGATGCCACCTATGCAGTCAAGGAAGGGACCAATACTCTTGAAATAGTTAAGCAGGACAACGGCCTCTATACGCTGAAGTTTAATATGACCATAGTCCGTACTCCCGCTGAGGGTGCCGCAGAGGATATTCCTTTCAACGTTACTGTTAACGACGTCTATTGCGATGGCCTGGCAGATATGGGTATGAGACCTCATCCGGATGGAGATTTTGATTTCTCGGCGATTAGTAATAGCTACTATATGCCCCGTTGGTATGGAGACAAATACGAAACTGGTTGTCAGCTATTCCATTTCTTTGGCTTCCAAAACATCAACAGCGATTACGATGTGTACCTTGCCCTTAATGTCAAAGACGACGAATGGGTATTCGAACAGAACTTCAATAACAGATTCTGCAGCACCCCGTTCAAGGTAGGTACATTCACATTCTCTTGGACTCCCGGCGAGAACACCCTTCTCCCCATCAAGAACTATCACCGTATCCTGAACAAATACACGGGTCACGCTTACATTGTCACAGGAGGTTCCATCACCCTGACTTCGGAGACAATATCTTATGACCTGACGGCAACCTACGAAGGCAAGAGCTATCACTTTGGTGGTTCGCACGAGGCTAAATTGTATTATATTCAGGACAAACACACCGCGGCAGCGCCCACCCTTGACCCTGCACCTGCTGAATAATCTCTTTCTACAATAATCAAATCGCCGGAAGCTGCGCGCCTCCGGCGATTTTTTTACGTCCTCATATTTATTCCTTGTACAGCAGATATGGCCGCCGCTGTTGCTTGAAATGGGCCACGTCCTGCTCCCAGCGGGCTTCAATTTCCTGGGCGGAGGCGCCGGCAAGAATCATCTCGCGAGGGTAGGACACCCCTATGAGCAGTTCAAAATGATTGCCGTCAAAAAAGAAGGTGCTGTCCGCAGGGAAATGGTTGTAGGCGTCAATTACATATTCCAGGTTCACCTGCTCGCTCCATATCTCCTCCAGCGGTTTGCCTCGCAGGTCCACTCCGTAGCAGAGCCTGTCCATATAGCGGGGAGTCTTTGCCCCGGGAATGCTGCGCGGCGTGAAAGAAAAGCCGCGGTCGTCCATTTGCGGATGGCCATAAACCTCAAAAGGGAACTCTGTGCCGCGGCCGGTAGTGACCTCGGTCCCCTCGAAGAAGCAAGTGGAAGAATAAAGATATACTTCCCTCATATTCTTGAGGTTGGGGGATGGCGGCAGAATAAGGGTGCAGCGGGTGCCGTGGGTGTAATTGAGGCACGGAATCACCGTCAGGTCGCACTTGAGGCCGTCCTTGAGCCACCCTTCGCCGTTCATCATAAGCGCCAGTTCGCCGAGTGTCATTCCGTGCACCATCGCCACCGGCAGCGAACCTATGCCGGACGCAAATTGCATATCCAGCACCGGCCCGTCCACATAAAAACCGTTTGGATTCGGGCGGTCCAGGATGACAACCTTTTTGCCGTACACGGCGCAGGCGTCCATAAGGTGCTGCATCGTGATGTAGTAGGTGTAGTATCTCAGCCCGACGTCCTGGATGTCCACCACCAGGATGTCGAATTTCTCCATATCTTCTGCCGCGGGCATATATGATCCGTGGCTGTAGAGCGACAGGATGGGGATGCCGGTGGCCTCGTCAACCCCCGAAGCGACATCTTCTCCCGCATCGGCAATGCCGCGGAAGCCGTGCTCCGGAGAAAAAATGGCACAAACGTCAACCCCTTTTTCCAGCAGGACATCCACTATATGCGGCCCGTAGGTGACGGGGAGGGTGGTGTCAAGGGGTTGGGAGAACGGCACGCCGACGGTTTGCTCGGTCACCTGCCGGCCGCCGTCAAGGCACCAATTGTACACTTTGTCGCCCACAATGCCGCTTTGGTTGCTGAGCACCGCCACCCGCCGCCCCTCGAGCAGGGGCAGATAGGCGTCGAAACGCTCGTCGCCCAAAATCACGCGCCCGTCCCTGCCGCACGAAACAGCGGCGGCAAGCAAAAGGATAAAAAGAATGCGTTTCATAGTCAAAATGGATTCCGAAAAACAAATGTACAAATAACTATTATCATTACCTTTGGGGTATAAATCAATCTACTATGGCAGATTCCAACTTCATAGACTACGTCCGCATATTCTGCGCTTCGGGCGCCGGCGGAGCGGGCAGTATGCACCTGCGCCGGGAAAAATATGTGCCCAAGGGCGGGCCGGACGGCGGCGACGGCGGGCGCGGCGGCCACATTATTCTGCGCGGCAACAAGCAGATGTGGACCCTCATCCACCTAAAGTACAAGAAGCACGTCAAGGCCGATAGCGGTCAGGCGGGCAGCGGTGCCCTGCGGACGGGCGCGGACGGCAAGGACATTATTCTCGAAGTGCCTCTGGGCACGGTTGCGCGCGATGCCGAGACGGGCGAGCAGATATGCGAAGTGATGGAAGACGGCCAGCAGGTTATACTGCGGCGCGGCGGCCGCGGCGGCCTGGGCAACAACAATTTCAAGAGCGCCACCAACCAGACCCCCCGCTATGCGCAGCCCGGCGAACCTGGTGAGGAGGGTTGGGTTGTGCTGGAGCTCAAGATTATGGCCGACGTCGGCCTGGTGGGCTTCCCCAACGCCGGCAAATCTACTCTGGTGTCGGCCCTCTCTGCCGCACATCCCAAGATTGCCGACTACGCCTTCACTACCCTGGAGCCCAGCCTTGGCATTGTGAGCTACCGCGACGACCGCTCGTTTGTTATAGCCGACATCCCCGGCATTATAGAGGGGGCGCACGAAGGCAAAGGTCTGGGCCTCAGGTTCCTGCGTCACATAGAGCGCAACTCTATGCTGCTGTTTATGGTGGCGGCGGACAGCAACGATGTGGCGGCGACCTACTCTATTCTGCTAAACGAGCTGCGGCTTTACAACCCGGAACTGCTTGATAAAGACCGCATTCTGGTAGTCACCAAAAACGACCTTCTGGACGACGAGTTGCGTGCCGACATAGAAAAGACGCTGCCGAAAGGTGTGCCTCACACCTTTATAAGCGCCGTCACCGGCGACGGCCTTATGCACCTTAAAGATATGATTTGGGAGGCCTTGAACAGGGAGCTTTAGGCGTTCCGGCGCGCCTCGCGCAGCCAGCGTATCAGCATAATTATTGAATTCACCAGATAGACGCTCCACATCAGCAGTGTGGCGATGCTGGCGTTTTCGCCGCCCGCGGCCACATTCTTTATCCACATTATCACGGTGGCGACGTTTATGGCGACCCATATCCACCAGTTTTCGCTGTAGCGCTTCACCGTGAGCACAAAGGCTATCATTGTGCCGACTGTGGTGAAGGCGTCCATAAAAGGCATAGCGTCGTTGTAATGCTTCAGGGCCAGGCCCAGGGCCACCGTGCCGGCCGCCAGCACCAGCCCCCACAGCAGGCGCTGCCGCCAGGTCATCGCCAGCTTTACTACCTCCGCGTTGGCGGCATTCATATTCTTTTTCCAAGACAGGAACCCCACCACCTCCAGCGGCAGCAAATAAAAGACGTTCAGCAGAGTTTCGCCGTAGAAAGTCGCTTTGTATGAGATAATTGCATACAGGGCGCACTGGATTCCGCCAAAAAAGTAGGTTCCCAACTTGCCCTTGCCCGTGAGCACCACCGAAATGGCGCCGCAAGTGGCGCTTATAACCGCCATAGCGCTGTCGCCGCTAATAAGCGACGGAATAAGAATGGCCAGCGTACACGCCGCCAGATACACAACCTCGTACCACTTCCACCCGGAAGTCTCCAACTTTATATACTCCTTGAACGTCATAACGGCTGCAAATATAGAAAAACCCTCAACATTTCGCGGAGGGGAAACCCGTAGCGGTTGAGGGTGGGGCGCAAAAAAAACAGGCCGGACACGTTCGTCCGACCCGCGGTAATATATAGTATTTGTGCGGGATTTTACTCCTCTTCGAGGCGCAAATGCTGAACGTAGATAGCCTTGTTCTTCTGCTCGCGACGGATGACAGACGGCTTTCTGAACTCGCGGCGGCCGCGGAGCTCGCGTACGATACCGGTCTTTTCGAATTTACGTTTGAATTTCTTCAAAGCTTTCTCGATGTTTTCACCTTCTTTAATCTGTACGATAATCATAATTTGCTACACCTCCTTTTTTTAGGGACTGCAAAGATAATCAAGTTTTTCTGAACGCCAAATTTTTATTACATTCGCTGACGGTGGAAGACAAATTTATAGAGTACATCCGCTCCCAGCGGCGCTATTCCCCCCGCACTGCAGACCTTTACCGCAGCGCGATTGGCGAATTTTGCGCCTTCGCCTGCCCGGAGGCGGACGGGCCGCTTGCCGATGAGCGGCTCAAGGAGGTGCTCACGCCGCAGCTGGTGCGAGGCTTTATAGCGCAAGGGCTTGAAGACGGCCTGTCCGCCCGCACAATGAATCTCAAGCTCTCTGCCCTCAGCAGCTTTTGTAACTGGCTGGTGCGCAGCGGCTTTCTCGCTTCCAACCCGGTGCGGAAAGTCTACCGCCCCAAGGAGGACCGGCCTCTGCCGCAGTTCTACACCCAGCCCAGCATGGAGGCCCTTCTGGCGGCCAGCGCCGCCCAGGGTGCCGAGGCTGCGGTGGCCAGCGAAGACGGCAAGGAGCCGTTTGCCCACCTTCGCGACCGGATGATTATTCTTACCCTTTATTCTACCGGAATGCGGCGGGCGGAGCTTTGCGGCTTGAAGGTCAGCGACTTTGACAGCGGCCGGCAGGTGCTGCGCGTTACCGGCAAGGGAGATAAAACGCGAGAAATTCCCGTTCCCGATAGGATTTGTAAAGAATTATTGCTATATTTACAAAGGCTGAACGAATTCTGCCAAGGGGCTTCGGCCATCTGGTTCTTTGTAACGGACAAGGGGAACAAGTTGTACCCTGCGTTTGTGAACAATGTGGTTGGCAAGGCCCTCGCGGGGCAGCAAGGTTTCACGGGTAAAAAATCGCCGCACGTGCTGCGGCACACCCTGGCGACCCACCTGCTCAACAACGGCGCAGACATCAACAGCATAAAAGAGGTGCTCGGACACGCGTCGCTGGCGGCCACCCAGGTCTACACGCACAACTCGTTCGAACAGCTCAAACAGACATATTTAACCGCTCATCCAAGAGCAAAAAAACGAAGGTGAAATGGAAATCAAAGTTCAATCAATCAAGTTTGACGCAGATCAAAAGTTGATCGACTACGTTAACCGCAAAGTCGGCAAACTGGAAAAGTTTTATGAAGACGTAGTCCGTTGTGAGGTATCTCTTTCGTTGCTTCCCGACCCCGAGAACAAGAACGCCAAGGTCAGGATGCTGATTCCCGGCAGCGAGGTCGTTGTAGAGCGCAACGCAGACACATTCGAGGAGGCTATTACCGAATGTGTGGGTATTCTTAAAGAAAAGCTGGTCTCTGTAAAGGAGAAACGCTACAAATAGTCTAGAAAAACAACTCTGTCAGCTCGCTTGCGCTGACATTGCCAAAATAGTCGCCGAGGTTGGTCGCCGAGACCGCCTCGGCGATTTTGGTTTTGCTGTGGGGACAGCCAATAAGGCATTCGCAAAACTCCTCTATCGGCTTTGTGAAAAAGAAGTCGCCCCCTATGTGCAGGCGGGTTATGGCTCCGGCGGCTACGTCGAACGACACCTCCACCAGCCCGCAGCTCAGTTTGGCGCTGTTGGAGAAGGTGTAGCGCGGCGAAGCGGCAAAATTCCACTCGCGGGTGGAATATTTGCTGCGCGCGAGGGCGTCGATGGCCGCCAGGTCGGCCTCGGTATAGCTGTGGCGGGCCATCTGCCGGCCGATATAGTCCCCAAGATAATCTATGAATTCTTCTACCGTCATTGGCTTCTGCAGGTGGCTGGAGATGTTGGTCACGCGGCTCACGTTAGATTTCACCGCCTTGTCGGAATACTTCTCCGGGCGGTTCTTGAGCGCGCCGGCAAGTGCCGGCATAGAGGCGCTGAACAGCAGCGTGCCGTGCATCAGCACCCTGTCCCGGTCCACGCATATGGCGTTGCCGCTGAATTTTCGGCCGCCTATGCAAAGGTCGTTGCGCCCCTCAAGAGCCGCATTCACCCCTATGTTGCGCAGGGCGTCTATTATGGGCGCGGTGAACCGGCGGAACATTGCGGAGGTGTCTTCGTTGCGGTTACGGGAGTCTATGAAGGTGAAATTGACGTTGCCCAGGTCGTGGAACACCGCGCCGCCGCCCGAAAGCCGCCGCACCACCTTGATGCCGCGCGCCTCGACATAATCTAAATCAATCTCCGTCAGGGCGTTCTGGTTTTTGCCGATAACCACGCAGGGGGCGTTGCGCCACAGCCGGAACACCGGCTCTGCAAAGTTGCGCAGCAGATGTTCCTCCGCCGCCAGGTTGCGGTAGGGGTCGGTTTGGGTATCGACAATAAAAATCATAGCGGCGGGACTTGTTTCTTTGCTGCAAAGATATTACTTTTGAAGTAAGTTTAACACATAGTGAGGGAGGTTGAAGTGAGAGAATTTCTTTCCAAGATTGCCCTTGTAAGCGCAATCTTTTTCTTTTATATGCCGGCGGCTGGGCAGGATATTGACGCGGCGGTAGAACAAATGGCAGAGGACGGTGCAACGGACTCTGACATAGAGGATTATGTGCAACGGATGGAGGCTCTTGCCTCGCGCCCGTTAAACCTGAACGCGGCCAGTCGGGAGCAGTTGGAATCCTGCGGGCTGTTCAACCCGTTCCAGACGGCCAGCCTGCTGGACTACCGCAAAGAATACGGGGCGCTGCTCTCTATGGCGGAGTTGGCTCTGGTGGACGGCTTTTCTGCCGAATTCGCTGCCCGGATAGCGCCCTATGTAACACTGGAGGGCGGGGGCGGGGGAGTGCCGCCCCGCACGCTCCAGTTGCGCTCCCGCTACAAGTGGAAAGGCGATGTCAAGGGGCTGGCGCAGTATAACCGGCTGCTGCTGGAGCAGGGCGATGTCAAGGCGGGCCTGCTGTCGGAGAGCGATGCCGGCGAAAAGCCGCTGGTAGATTATGTGGGCGGTTATCTGTCGGTTAAAAAGGGGCGTCTGGAGGCTTTGGCGGGCGATTACAACGCCTGCTTCGGGCAGGGGCTCGCCCTGTGGAACGCCTTTTCTTTCACCAGCGCTGCGGCTCCGAGCGCACTGCTGCGGCGGGCAAAGGGGGTGACTCCCTACAAATCGGCAGACGAAACCCGGGCCCTGCGCGGGCTGGCGGTTGGTCTGGAGGCCGGCAGGTGGCGCTTTTCGCTGATTTCTTCTGCTGCGGGTGTTGATGCCCGCCAGGGCCCGGACGGCTACACATCGCTGCCTGTCACCGGCTACCACCGCACCATCGCAGAAAAGGCGGCCAAGAACTCTATGCGGGAGTATATTCTGGGCGGAAATGCGACCCGCCGCGGCGAACGCTGGCAGGCGGGCCTTACAGCCGTGGCCTACACCTACAACAAGCCCAACGCCCGCAAGGTTACCGGCTACAACCAGTTCCAGATGTACGACGGCTGGCACGGCAATCTGTCCGCGGACTTTATTTACAGCGCCGGCCACTGGCGCCTGTTTGCAGAGGGAGCGCTGGACTCAGGGCTGCGGCCGGCGGCGGTAGGGGGCGTTTCTCTCACTGCATCCTACAACTTTGAGGCTGCGGCGCTTGTGCGTTATTACGACAAGGCCTACATAGCTCCCCATGCCGGGGCCTATTCCACCATTTCGACTGTCGCCAACCAGTACGGCGCAGTGCTCTCGCTGCTGATGCGGCCGCTCCGCGGCCTGTTAGTTACATCGTTCACCGAGGCGGTGCGCTACCCGGCGGAGCGCTATCGTATAGGGGCGTGGACGTCGGCTTTCTACGAAAAGTTAAAGGCGGAATACGAGACTGGCGGATTTACTTTTACGGCGCAGGACAATTTTGTCTGGCAGAGCTACGACTCCTCCCGCAAACATTCGCTCAGGGGTGTAATCAAGTGGGAATCAGGGACTTGGAAGGCTTCTGTCAAGTGCGGTGCGGTGTCGCTGCGGCGGGATGGGAAGCTGCTCTCCGGGAGGGCGGCTGCGCTGCAGGCGCAGCGCAGCTTCTGGCGTGAGAGGCTCCTGGTCTCCGCCTCCCTGTCGTTCTACTCCAGCCCGGACTATGACACCCGCGTCTACCTTAGTCAGAGCGATTTGCCGGGAAGTTTTTCGCTGCAGTACTACTACGGCAAGGGAATTGCAGCAAAAGGGCTCGTACGGCTCAAAACCCGCCGCAAGACCTCGTTCACCGCGGTTGTGGCGGCCGGGGCGTGTCCGGAGTGCCGTTTCCAGGCAGACATTAATTTTTAAGAACCAAAACAATTGCTAAATTTGCAGGTTTATCAAACCGTCGATAATGGGCAAAACAATAGCGATAGTCAATCAGAAAGGGGGCGTGGGCAAAACCACCACCGCCGTCAATCTGGCTGCGTCGCTGGCCGTCAAGGGCAAGAAAGTGCTACTTATTGACGCCGACCCCCAGGCCAATGCCACATCGTATCTCGGGCTGGACCCAGAAACCTGCGTGGGCAAAACGCTCTACGAGGCGGTTTGCGGGCGGGTGGCCATAGCCGATATTATCCGGGATACAGAAATTTTGACGCTGAAGCTGGTTCCGTCGCATATCAATCTGATTGGGGTGGAGGTGGAACTGCTGGAGACTTCGGGCAGGGAGAAGGCCTTCCGGCGCGCAATCGCCCCCGCAAAGGCGCAGTACGACTATATCCTCATAGACTGCTCCCCGTCGCTTGGGCTGCTCACTATTAACTCGCTCACCGCAGCGGACAGCGTCATTGTGCCGGTCCAGCCGGAGTACTTTGCGCTGGAGGGGCTCGGCCGCCTGCTGGGCACCATCAAACTGGTGCAGGACAAAGTCAATCCGGACCTCGGCATAGAGGGATTCCTGTTCACCATCTACGACAGCCGCATCAAAACTCACAACCAGGTTGTGGAAGAGGTGCGCGCACAGTTCCCGGAGAAGGTGTTCAAGACCATCATAGTGCGCAACGCCCGGCTCATCGAGGCGCCGTCGTATGGCAAACCCGCCATCCTCTACGACCCCGAAAGCGCAGGCGCCGGCAATTATATGAATCTTGCAGAAGAACTTTTGTATCACGTGTAGTATGCGCCGCAAAATTGTCATAGTGTTGCTGTTGCTCACCGCCTTTGTAAAGGCGCAGGGGCAGGGCGTGTTCAAGCAGAACAACACAATGACGGGCGTGCCGGGCCAGAACGTGTCATCTTCGGAATATAAAGAAGACGAAAACGAGACTGCCGCCGATACTCTGCAGGGCTTCTCTTTCAAGCACCTTACCCGCGGCCTGCATCACAAGGAGCCGCTGCGCCCCGGTTACGCCACTCTTGGCGCCGCCCTTATGCCGGGCCGCATACAGATTTACAACAAAGATTATTGGAAGCTGCCGGTGGTTTATGCGGGCATAGGAGCCGGCATTTACGGCGGCATCACCTTCAACAAGAAATATCACGAGACTCGAGAGAGCAAATATGCGACCTACCGCACGCTGTGCTATGCCGGCGCGGCGCTTATGTACTGGGGTCAGATATTGGACGGCGTGGCTTGCCTGCCGGACGCGCGCGACCCCGACCCGGGCAAGGCGGCGGTCTTTTCTGCCCTGCTGCCGGGCCTCGGCCAGGCCTACATTGGCGATTGGTGGCACATCCCCATCTGGTACGGCGGCCTTGGCATTTGCGCCTACACACTGCACCTTAACCAGATGCAGTACAAGCGCTACCGCTACATCTATATGCTGGCCAGCGATTCGTCGTCCGGCTATGCGGGGCGCATCAATATGACGCAGGCGACAACCTACAAAGATCTCTACCACCGCTACCGCGACTATTCGGTGGTGGCGACCGTTCTGGTGTACGCTCTCAACATAATAGACGCCAACGTGTTTGCCTATATGAAGGATTTCAATGTGAGCGACGACCTTTCGTTCAATGTGGAGCCGGCGCTGATAGACAATATAGACAGCCAGTATTTGCCGAATCCCTCAATGCCGTCGTTCGGAGTTAATATGACATTTAATTTTTAATCACATACACACATCACTTTTCAATGTACTCTGTTTCTAAATCTACTCTAAAAGCTGTTTTAACATTCGCATTAGTTTTCTTAATAACATTCCCGTCGGCTGCACAGAAGCATAAAATCGAGACCAAAAAGGTCTTGAAAGATTCCATTGCATCCCTGCTTCAAAAGCTCGATTCGATGCAGAAAGCCTACGACGAAATGGTTTCCGCACCTTTCGAGGAGATAGCCATTGCCGGGGAAGACGACAACTTTGGCCCGGAAGACGGCGAGGACGACCCGTTCTTCAACACCGACTCAGCCCTGGTGGCGTGGTACGACAACCTGCGCCGTCACACCCAGGACGACGAGGAACTTATGGAGGCGGGCGAAATGAAGTATACATCCGACATCCCGGACAATGTGTACATAGAGCGGCTCAACCGCATCAACACATCTGTAAAGATTCCGTATAACGATGTGGTGCGCAGCTACATCATCTATTATACCCAGAAGATGTCCCGCTCCAAAGTTGGCCGCATAGTGGGTCTGGCGCAGTATTATATGCCCATCTTCGAGGAGATTTTCGACCAGTACGGCCTGCCGCAGGAGCTCGCAAAGGTCTCCGTAATTGAATCGGCCTTGAATCCGATGGCCGTTTCGCGCGCCCGCGCCGCCGGTATGTGGCAGTTTATGCGCAGCACCGGCACCCAGTACGGCCTTGAGGTAAACGAGTTTGTGGACGAGCGTTTCGACTATATCAAGGAGACTCACGCCGCAGCCAAGTACTTGAAAGATGCGTATGCGATTTTTGGCGACTGGTCGCTGGCCATCGCCTCCTACAACTGCGGCCCCGGCAACGTGAACAAGGCCATCCGCCGCGCCGGCGCCGGCCACGATTTCTGGGATGTTTACCAGTATCTGCCCCGCGAGACCCGCGGCTATGTGCCGGCCTTCATAGCGGCTATGTACACCCTGGCCTACTACCGCGAGCACAATATTGTGCCTTCGCACGTGGACACTCCGCCCCAGGTGGACACCTTCCACATCACCAAGAACCTCCATTTCGGCCAGCTGGCTGAGTGCGTGGGCATCGATATGAATATGCTCCGCAACCTCAATCCGGAATATGTAAAGGACATCGTGCCCGGCAAGGGCAAGATGCGCGTCCTCAAGCTCCCGTACAGCTTCTCCGGCGCCTTCATAGATGTTCAGGACACCATATATGCATATAAAGACAGCATCTTCTTCGACCCTGTGAAGGTCAAGGAGATAAGCTCTCCCCGCTCTGTCCGCGCCGGTTCCGGCGGATCTTCTGCGCCCACATACTTTGTGTACACCGTAAAGAAAGGCGACAGCCTGGGCAAGATTGCATCCCGCAACCACACCACAATCTCCAAAATCAAACAGTGGAACCACCTGCGCAAAGACACCATCGTGCCCGGGCAGAAGCTGCGCATCTACAACGGCCGCGGCCCCGTGGCTTCGTCCGCAACGGCTTCTTCCGGCGGCGGTTCCAAGCCGGCCACTACAACCAAGGGCGGCTATGTGACCTACACCGTGCGTCGTGGAGACACACTGTACAGCATCGCCAATAAGTTCAGCGGCGTGACCCTCAACGACATTATGCGCCTCAACGGCCTCAACCGCAACTCCAAGATATACGCAGGACAGAAACTGAAGATTAAGAAACAGTAATAAATTTGGAGATGCAAAAAGTTTTTATACCTTTGCATCCCCAAACAATTGGTGCTGTAGCTCAGATGGTAGAGCAATGGACTGAAAATCCATGTGTCGGCAGTTCGATTCTTCCCAGCACCACCAAAAAATGCCTCTCAGATACCTGAGGGGCATTTTTAGTTTCAGACTTTC
>JAFZYD010000061.1 GCA_017616475.1 Bacteroidales bacterium | reverse complement strand
GCAGTGTCATAGAAGACACCAGAATACATTTATGGGCCCCCTGGTGCAGGGTATTTATGCGGTCTCCGCAGCCAGCCGTATATCCCGTTCAAGAGATATGCAAATATAAATAAAAAAAGGTGAGGCTGTAAGCCGGGTTCCGTGAGGTGCGGAAAACCGCCAAGAAATCCGCCACCCCCTCTGTCATTTATCTGACGCAGCCTACCCCCCGGCAAAGGGCGGGCCGCCCTTATGTGCCGGTATATTTGGCCTTGCAGCGCGCGGGCGCGTACCACATATATGTCGCCATATATGTCCGTGGGCTCTTACCCCACATTTTCACCCTTGGTCCGCTTGCGGCGGGCCGGTTGTTTTCTGTTACGCGCGACATAAGCTTACGCCCATCTGTGCTTTCCACAGCGCGCCGCCCTGTGCTGCCCGGACTTTCCTGAGGCCGCCGGAGCGGCCCCCGACAGAGCGCCTCACCTATATTTTGGACCGCAAAGGTATAAACTTTTGGGAATTTATTTAACAGAGTCGTCAAAGACGAAATTCTCCGGGAACTTGGCCTTGACGCCAAGGTCCTTGTAGTGCTTCTGCAAGCGGAGCATATCGGCGTGGGAATCGTCGGTCAGCGGAAAAATTTCGCCGTAGCCCACCTGCTTACGCCCCCAGTCGATATAACCGGCATATACCGGCACACCGGCACGGGTGGCGATGGCGTGAAAGCCCGTCTTCCACCTCTTCACCGGCTTGCGGGTCCCTTCGGGAGCGATGCCCAGCAGGATGTTTTCGTGCTCGTTGAAGGCATCTACCATCTGATATATAGCATTGCCCGCAATTGGTTTGGCATTTTGGTGCAGCGGTATAGCTCCGCAACGGCGCAGTATGCCGCCGACGGGCCAGAAGAAAAACTTCTCTTTGATAAGGATATTTATCTGTCCGCCCTCGGAACGGGCATAAAGATAGGCCACTACAAAGTCCCATATCGATGTATGGGGAATGCCCAGAAACAGCGCTTTCCCCTTTTTAGGGAAGTTGCTCTGACCGGTCCAGCCAAGGACCTTGTGCAGAATAAAAGCGGCTGTGGACGGCTTCATGTTGCGCTACTGTGCCTCCTCCACGTTGTCGATGTCGCTGCGCAGGTTGTCGCGGATAAAATCCAGACGGACGTTGTCGTTCTCGCCCATATAGAACTCCATAAGTTCAGCAACGGGGTCGTCGCTTGAGAGATGGACCTTTTCCAGGCGGATGTCCTTGCCAATGAACCCCTTGAACTCCTCCGGGGAGATTTCGCCGAGACCTTTGAACCGGGTCACGGTGGAAGCGCGCATACTTGCCGTGGCGGCGTCCTTTTCTGCGGAGCTGTAGCAGTAAACGTTGTGATTCTTGTCGGAGACGCGGAAAAGCGGCGTCTGCAGAATGTACACGTGGCCCTGGCGGATAAGGTCGGGGTAGAACTTCAAAAAGAATGTAAGCAACAGCAGGCGGATGTGCATACCGTCCACATCGGCATCGGTGGCGATAACCACGTGATTGTAGCGGAGGTTGTCCAGATCCTCGTCTATATTGAGGGCCGCCTGCAGCAGGGAGAGTTCCTCGTTGTCGTAGACGTCGGTCTTGGTGGCCTTGTAGCTGTTGAGCGGCTTGCCCTTGAGGCTGAACACAGCCTGGGTGTTGGTGTCGCGTATCTTCTTGATGGAGCCGCTGGCGCTGTCACCCTCGGTGAGGAATATCATTGTGGAGTCGCGCTCCGGATTCTTGTCGTTATAGTGGATTCGGCAATCGGAGAGCTTCTTGTTGTTGAGCGACGCCTTCTTGAGGCGCTCCTTGGTCTCCTTGCGGAGGCCCTGGATAGCCTTGCGGTCCTTCTCCGAAGCCAGGATCTTGGCTAGCAGGATATCCGCAACATCTTTATGCTGATGCAGATAGTTGTCCAGTTCGCGGCTTATAAAGTCGCCCACGAACTTCTGCATAGTGAGCCCTTCCTTGTTGACCACCTTGCTGCCCAGCTGCACCTTTGTCTGCGCCTCGAATTCCGGCTCGTCCATACTTATGGCTATGGCAGCCACAATGGACTGACGGGCGTCGGCGGGGGTAAAATCTTTCTTATAAAAATCCTTGAGGGTTTTGCCCACCGCCTCGCGGAAAGCCGCCACGTGGGTGCCGCCAAGAATCGTATTCTGACCGTTTACAAAAGACGAAATGTTCTCGCCGTATTTGTTGCCGTGGGTAATCACCACCTCTATATCCTCTCCCGTAAGGTGAATGGGCGGGTAGAGCGGCTCCTCGTCTATATTGTCGTTAAGGCGGTCCAGCAGGCCTTCGGTGGACTTATATGCAACTTTGTTATAGTTAAGTGTGAGGCCGGTGTTCAGATAGGCGTAGTTCTTCACCATCTCCACGATATACTCCTCGTTGAAATTGTAGTCGGGGAATATTTCGCTGTCCGGAGTAAAAACTATCTGGGTGCCGTTGCGCTCGGTAGTCTCTTCTTCTCCGTCGCCGGTTATCTCGCCCTGCGCAAAAGTGGCCCACTTGGTTTGTCCGTCGCGGAACGACTGCACCTTGAAATAAGAAGAAAGGGCATTGACAGCCTTTAGGCCGACGCCGTTGAGGCCTACGCTCTGCTTGTAGCTCTTGTTGTTGTACTTGCCGCCGCTGTTGAGCCGGCTCACCGCCATTATCATATCCTTGAAAGGGATTCCGCGGCCCCAGTCGCGCACGGTAACGGTCTTGTCTTCGAGCGTAATGTCGATGCGCTTGCCGCTGCCGCTGCGGAATTCGTCCACGGAGTTATCTATGACCTCCTTGGTGAGGACATAGATACCGTCGGTGGAGTCGCTGCCGTCGCCGCGCCGGCCTATATACATAGACAAACGCTGGCGTATATGCTGTACATCTTCCAGATGGATTATGCTGCCATCGCCATATTCGTACTGCGGGATATCCAGATTGTTGTTCTCTTCGCTCATCTAATTTCTTCTTCTATTTCTGTCTGATGTATATCTGCAGCGGGCACCCTTTGAAATCGAAATGCTCGCGCAACTTGTTTTCCAAAAAACGTTTGTACGGGTCGCGCACATACTGCGGCAAATTGCAGAAAAACGCGAATGCCGGGAACGCCGTGGGCAGTTGGGTTATATACTTGATTTTGATGTACTTGCCCTTCCATGCCGGCGGCGGGTAATTCTCTATTTCGGGCAGCAGCGCGTCGTTTAGCGCCGATGTCGGAATGCGGCGGGAATAATTGTCGTACACCGCCTGGGCGGCGTTCAGAACATCCAGTATGCGCTGCTTGTGAAGCACGGATGTGAATATTATGGGAATGTCGTTGAAGGGCTGCAGACGGCGCTCCAGCGCCTCGCGATATTCCTTCATAGTGTTGTTGTCCTTCTCTATGGTGTCCCACTTGTTCACCACCAGCACGCACCCTTTGCGGTTGCGGTTTATAATGTTGAAAATGGCCATATCCTGAGCCTCGATGCCCTGCTGGGCATCTACCATAAGGATGCAGACGTCGGAATTCTCTATGGCCCGGATGGCCCGCATCACGGAGTAGAACTCCAAATCTTCGGTGACCTTCTGTTTCTTGCGCAGGCCGGCGGTGTCCACCAGCATAAACTCGTGGCCGAACTTGTTGTAGTGGGTGGCGATGGCGTCGCGGGTGGTGCCTGCCACCGGAGTCACAATGTTGCGGTCCTCCCCCAGCAACGCGTTGGTCAGGGACGATTTGCCAACGTTGGGCTTGCCCACCACCGCGATGTGCGGCAGCTTGGGGCCCTCTTCCTCCGCTATTTTGCTGTCGGCAGGGAGTTTTTCCAGCACTGCGTCCAGCAGGTCGCCCGTACCGCTGCCGGTCGCTGACGCTATGGCAAAGGGCTCGCCAAGGCCGAGGGAATTGAACTCGTACACACCGAACATCTTTTCGGAAGTGTCCACCTTGTTCACCGCCAGCACCACAGGCTTGCGGCTGCGACGCAGGATGTCGGCAATCTCCGCATCGTAATCGGTGATGCCGGTGGCAACTTCGACCATAAAAATAACCAGGTCGCTTTCCTCTATGGCAATCATCACCTGGCTGCGGATGGCACTTTCGAACACATCGTCGCTGTTAACGGTGAAGCCGCCGGTGTCCACCACGCTGAATTCGTGGCCGCACCACTCGCACTTGCCGTAGTGGCGGTCGCGGGTCACGCCGGACACGTTATCCACAATGGCCTGCCGCATCCCCACCAAACGGTTAAAGAGGGTGCTCTTGCCCACATTGGGCCTTCCTACTATAGCTACTAAATTCATAGCCGGTCCTTCTCCTTAAAATGCCGGATTGGCATACATTACAATATCGTCTTTGGTTATGGTGTCGCCGGCCAGGATCAGCAGGCGCTCCACAACGTTGCGCAGTTCGCGTATGTTGCCGGTCCAGGGCATCTTCTGCAGCTCCTTGTAGGCTGCGGCGTCCACCTTGCGGCGGGGCATTCCGCTCTCGGCGCAAATCTGCTCTATGAAATAATCTACCAGCAGAGGGATGTCCTCTATGCGCTCCGCAAGCGGCGGGACGTGTATCAGAATAACGCTCAGGCGGTGGTAGAGGTCCTCGCGGAAGGTCCCCTTGGCAATCTCGTCCGTGAGGTTTTTGTTGGTTGCCGCAACTACCCGCACATTCACCTCAATATCTTTGTCGCTGCCCACGCGGTTCAGCTTTTTCTCCTGCAGCACGCGCAGCACCTTGGCCTGGGCCGCCAGGCTCATATCGCCAATCTCGTCCAGGAACAGCGTGCCGCCGTCCGCCTGCTCGAACTTGCCCTTATGCTGCTTGATGGCAGATGTGAACGAGCCCTTTTCGTGGCCGAAGAGTTCGCTCTCGATAAGTTCCGAAGGGATGGCGGCGCAGTTCACCTCCACATACGGCATCGCACTG
>JAFZYD010000060.1 GCA_017616475.1 Bacteroidales bacterium | reverse complement strand
GTCGCCGCCGCCCAGGGTGCCCTGGATAAACCAGCACTTGTCGCGGCCGGGGAAGGGGCTCAGCCAGGTCCAGGCGCGCTGCTCGTTGCGGGCCTCCGAAACGGGAGTGCCGTCTATCAGCTCGCCCTTGGGCAGCACGTTGTCGTAAGTCACAATACTATCAGCAGCCGGGTTATAGCAGTACAGGTTGCCGAAATCGTTCTCATAAGCATAATTCCTCTTCCAGAGGGTGAACCACAGGTTGCTGTCCTTGTCTACGAAGAACCAGAACGATGCGCCCAGTCGGCCGTCCACCACCTTGCCGCAGTCCTTCTTCTCTCCCGTGGCGATGTCAATGCTCATCAGGTGGCAGCCGTCGTTCTGGTAGAGTTCGGGCACGAAAGGCACGCTGAACACGTACAGTTTCTTCAAAACCGGATCCACTCCTATGGCGGAATAAATGGAATAGCGCTCCTTTACGATGCCGAAATCACGGAACTGCCCTGTAGCCATCTCATAGCCGAACACGTGCGCGCCGGGATAGGCCTCGATGCCCTCTTTCCAGTAGTTGGACAGGTGGGTGCAGAAGTAGAGCCAGCCGTCGCACTCAACAATGGGACTGTGGATCTTGCCCTGCTGGAACGGGAGGTCCTGTTCGCCGCACTGGTAGGTCATATCCTCCACAATCATAGTGTGTTTGTAGGTGCGAGGGTCAAACTTGTGGAAGCCGGCGCCGTGGCTCTTGGCGTGGGTAGAACTGCCAAAGTAGCAGTTGCCGTCGCTGGCCACCGCCATTCCCTGCCACTGGCCGTCCCACTCCTTGCAAATCTTGTTCATCGAGATGGAATAGACCTTGTTTTTCATAGCCTCAGTGTCGGGTTGCTGCGCGGGAGCAGGAGCAGGCGAGTTGTTGCAGCAGGCACCCAAAACCAGCGCCGCAGCCGCCGCGAAGAAAAATGATACGGATTTCATAGTATGCAGATATTTATTGTTTTACGGTTATGAGATTGCGCTCGCGCAGAGCCTCCAGGCCATCTTCCCAAGAGCCGCCGTCAGCCCACATATAGTAGGAGAAATAGGTCGTGTTATTGCGGAAAATTTCCATCCAGGGCTGCAGCTCGCAATAGTAGAAACGGGTGTCGCGGTTGCGCGGGTGGTTGTGCCACATATGCAGCGTGAAAGGCTGGTCCACGGGGAAGGCTCCCAGAAAATAAACATCCTCTACGGTGTCGTAGTCGGCATTCCATCCCTCCACGGGGAAGAGGAACTTGCCCCAGTAGTCGGCCATATCCACCCTGTAATCGCTGTAGCCTTCCGCCTCGGGCACAATTATTCGGTCCTGCACGTCGTGCGCGGTGCCCACCTCCAAAATCGGCTGCGGACCCAGCACGTTGAATTCGGGATTTATCATATCCAGCGCAAAGCGGATACCCAGCAGGGGAGTGTCGCCGTACAGCGTAAAGGTCTTCTCTATGGTGTTGCCCCAGTAGTCGGCCTTCATCCGCACCTCGGCATACTCGCCGCCGTCGCAAACCACCTCCGTGTCATACACCTCGTGTGTCTCCACTGAGGCCTGTCCCAGGAAATCCTCGAACCCGCCGAACGGCCAGAAATTGCGCTTGCGGTAGGGACGCTCGGGATCGTAGGGCTCGTTGGGCCAGTTCTTGAAAAAGACGTTGTCGTCCTTATCTTTCACGTAGTATTCAATCACGCGCGCGCCTATTGCCAGCAGCATAACCCGCACGCGGCTGTTCTCCATAATTATCTCGTCTATGCCGTCGCCGTTCACATCCTCGCGCCGCAGGGTAACGGCCTTTTCGCACTCGCCGATACCCAGTTGCGTTACGGCAGAAAGGCCCATGGCAGAAGTGGTTACGGTATAACCGCCAGCGGGCAGCTGAAGGTCAAAGCAGAGAGTGTCGGCGGCCGCCTTGGCCAGCTGCAATGTCCGCTCCGTTTCATACACCACGGCGTTATCGCTGGCCACGGAAACCTTTACGGCGATGTCCTTGTTGTTGGTGAAATTATAGACCGATACCGGGAATGCGCAGCGGGAAGTGCTGCCATAGAGCAACTTGTGGGTGGCCACGCCCTGCGGCATATCCATCTCCGCCAGCACTTTTTTAGACGATGAGCCCCAGTCGAAGCCGATGGTTATGGCGCTGCGTCGGCCCATAGCCTCCGGCGAAGGATTCAGGTCGACGGAAATCTCCCTGACGCCGCCGGCGGGGATGTTGATGCGCCCCGGGACGCTTCCGGCCAGGGACACGCCGGCAGGAGGCGTTACGGCAAAACTGCCGCATACCGGCTCACTGCCCCAGTTGTGCAGGACAACCCGCAGCACAGTGCCCTCTACGCGGCCCGTGATGCCCACCTGGTCACCAAAGTAATTTTCTATGAATCCGCGCTCTATCATAAGCAGTTGGGTGGTCTCCCGGAAGCGGGTGTCACCCATCACCGTAAGTTCTTCTCCTGTGGCTTCTATGGCCACCTCGCGGCGCTCTTTGATAGCCTTCCACATTGCAGGGCGGTTGAACGGCTGGCCCTTGGGGGTGAAGAGCACCATTGAATTGCAGCCGCCGTCGGCAATGTTGCCGGTGGTAATAACGAACGGAATGCCGCAGGTGTCCACTATCTCCTTGTTGCCGGCGGAGGCAAAGTACCCGTCGTACATTTCGATTCCGGTGCCGGCGTAGTCGCCCCACTCCTGGATAGGACGGAACAGATAGCCGCCGCGCGCGTCGCGTTCTTTTGCATATTCGTACTGATTGTCCTTGAGAAGCTGCTCCTGAAAGCCGTCCCAGTTGCTGCAGTCATACAGCGAGTGGGTGCCCACGGCCGCCTCCACGCCCGATCCGGACTCGGAAATCCAGCGCTCCAGATCGTCCTTTACCAGCCTTTCGTATTCTCCGCTGAACACGAACCAGCTGTTGCCCTCGTTCATACCAGCCGCCATAGTTTCGATGGGGGTTTGAGGGCTGCAGGTCACGGTGCGGATGTCGTTTTGCAAGCCGAACCAGCCGCGCTTCAGATCGAATTCGTCAATCACTCCCTGTGCCTGGCAAATGAGGTCCTGGAGGCGTGTCAGGCCGGCCTGAGAGCCGACAACGGCATACAGCCGCCTGCCGCCCTTGTGCAGCACGAACGCGTCCAGCCTGTCGCGGTTTCCGCGAAGCTGATAGCTTGGCGCCACCGGCTTGACCTCAGGCGCCTTGCCGGAAAGTGCCTCGCCCAGGTCAGAATCTCTCTCCACGAACGCCAGTACGCTGCCGCCTTGCCTGAAAGCATCCTTGATGTCGCTTTCAGAGGGATTCGACAACGTTTTGTACGGCCCGCTGAACAGGCCCTGCAGGAAACCGTCCTGCATCTGCAGGCCCGGGAGGCCCAATGCCTCGGCCAGGTCCAGACGCCTCTGCTCCAGCATTTTTGCCGCGTCGGGCACATTCACTTTGTTGAGGTTGCCGCTGCGCAGCTGCTGCGAATAAACGCTGTTCCACCAGTTGGTATATCCGCTCCAGGAAATCTCGTCCACGGCGGGTTGCGAACTACCGCCGCCACTTGTCTTGAAGGAGTTTACATAACCGTTTGGGGTGCATCCGGCAGCCAGAATTGCCAGTGCTGCAAATAGGGAAAAAAAGGTCTTTTTCATTGCCAAAAGTTCTGAACCTCAAATATACTTATTATTTTATAAAAAATTTTGTTTAATTCAGTAATCTATTTGCCAATTTTTGACCGTTTGATTTAAGATGAAACGCCTGATAATCAATATATTACTTACGGTGATAGTATCGCTGGCATATTGCCTGCCCTCCCGGGCGGCCAATATTTTGCCGCATCGCGATACTATTGTGGTCAGGGGACCGGAGGCCGATACTGTGTTTGTGGTCACCGACTCCATCTGTCCTGCACCTTCCATAAGGGTAAATCTTGCGTATCTGGCGACAT
>JAFZYD010000059.1 GCA_017616475.1 Bacteroidales bacterium | reverse complement strand
TTGGTGAACCAGTATATCTTGCCCTGGCCTCCGGTATAGGGGCTGTACTGCACGGCGGTAATGCCCTCCAACTGGTCGTTGGCATCTACGAAGGCCTGAAGCATCTCCTGTGCCTTGGGTGAGTTAAAGTCCCTGGCCATCACGTGCAGCACCTTTATGCCGTGCTGACGCATATGGGCCGCGGTCCGCTCCGCGGCGACCTTGAGTCCTTCTGCGCGACTGGCGGCCGCCGCACCCTTTGTGCAATAAGTATCGATGTAATAATAACCTCCGCCGAAGCACTCCATAATGGTGCATTCCGCGCCCGGCTGACGGCTAAGCAGATAGTTCAGGCGCGTGGGAGCGAGCTGGGTAAGCGACTGTCCGCCCATCTCAAAGGCCATCTTGACCTTGGGTGCGGATAGAAGCGAATAATAGTCGCTCACAAAGGAATCGGTAATGAGCCACTGATAGTTGTCGCCGTCGGTCAGGAAAAAGCCCAGGTAGTTGGCTTTTTTGTCGTAGTCTATGCTGCGGGGGTTTATAGTGCGGGCCAGGGCGCTGCTCTGACGGTCGCTGTAGTGGCGGCTGGTCGCCCCCATATTATAGCTCCAGTCCGCAGCCAGCTGCATATGGCCGTGTTCCGAAGCTGGGTTCACGAACCGGTCCTCGCCCACTCCCTGCTCCCAGCCTATTATTTGCGAATGGGGCTTGAGCCACTCCAGAATCTCCTCGTAAAGGGTAGCGTTGGTTCCGCCGGAAGTGGTGTTGTATTTTTTATTGTAATTGAACACGAACAGGCCGTGCTGAATGGCGAAGTCGCGCAGCTCTGCGGTAGCGACCGGCATCATTACCAGCGCATCGTTGCTGCAGCGGTCCTTGAAGGCGGCAAAAGCCTGCGCCGTGGTCATACTGGTGCAGTCGTACACTTTTTCGTAGCCGTTCCGCTTGAAGAAGGCCTCGTCGCGGACATCCACTATTATTGCGTTGTAGACGTGGGAGGCCACAGCGGCGGCGTTCCCGCTCTCGGGGTTGTTCATTAAATCGGTGAGGACATAGCCCGTGAAAAGGTTGCGGACACTGATGTCGTATCCTTCCCACTTGCCGTAGGTCTTGGTGGCCAGTTCCACCGCGGTCTGGGAGTTGGTTATCTGCTGCCCGAACTCACTCCGTTCCATATCGTAGCCGGTGCCGCCCTGTTCTATCCAGACGCCCACCTTGGTGCGGCCTTCGGCGCAGGCGCGGTTCACCAGGCCGGCGATGGACTGCATCAGCAAAAAGTTCTGCAGGCCGGTGTTTTCGTCGCCGTTGGAATTGGGCTCCTGCTTGTGGGCATAATCGGTATACTTCATATACCAATACACCTCGGGACGCAAGTTGTCCTCCGGTATAAAAAACTGGCCTGCGTTGCGCACAGGGTCGTGCAGGTCGGCATAGGCCACCGCATCGGGGTCCGAATCGGGCACCGAAGGGGAAACGGGCCCTGTGTCGGGCATTTCCATCTCCTCCACCCCGCCCCAATACTCGGTGACCCTGGGATCCTTGTGACAGGAGGCAAGGGCGCAGAGCAGGGCCGTGGCCGCGATTATTCTTGTTGCGTATTTCATTATTGATAGATAAACTTGTAGGTGCGGGTCAGATAAGGTGTGCCGGCGTTGGAGTCGGTGCGCACGGCGGTGTCTATGTCGCCGGCGGCGTTGAGGGTGTACTCTATGGTTGTGGTTCCTGGCGCCTGGACTTCTCCGGTGGCACCGCTTATGCTCTTAATAAGTTGCTTGTTACCCGGCATTCCGGCCGCAATCCAAACGGGGAAAGTACAGGGCATAAGATATGCCCCGAAATTCTGCCGGTCGGCCTTGTCGCTTGCGGTATAAACTGTCTTGAAAGCAGAAGTATTGGCAGTGCCGGTGACCTTGTTGCTCTGGGCCTTTATGTCGGTGCCCGCCACCGCCTGGGTTATGGTGCCGTTCTCAACGGTATAAGTCTCGCTGTAGGTCATATCGGAGGTGTAATAGCCCTCCTTGGAGGCAAACTTTTCTTCGCAAACGGTGCCAGCCGCCACCCCGTTCTCGTCGTGATAGGTGATGTATGTCCAGGCGCCGCTCCAGCTGCCGGAATAGGTCAGCGTACCAACCCGCTGGCCATTGCCGTAAGATGCAACCGATTCGGAAGAATATGACACGTTAATAAAGCGGTTGGTGCTTATAGGGAAGAACTTGCCGCTTATTCTGAGCTCATTGTCACCCGTATAGGCATATTGCAGGTCCAGCATCACCTCTTTGGATAGATTGTCGGTCTTTTTAAGGGTGAGGAGGCGGTCCTGATCGTCGTAGGTATATTCGTAGGTCTCTATCAGGGCCCCTTCGCTGCTCACCTCAACCTTTGCCACCAGGGGCTTTGAATGGTTCCAGATTTGGCCGTCGGTGCTTTTACCCTTGTTCTCCCCGCCGCCGTTGCAGGAGGCGGTGAGAGCGGTGGTAAGGATCATTGCGAGAATATATATCGATTTCATATCCGGCTTATTTATAAAGGGTTATATGCTCGCCATTCTCCACGATGGCCACCGAGGGATAGGGCCTGCCGCCGTTGTTGAGGGCTCCGTTGTGGTTGTATAAGTACTCATATGATATTCGGCCGTGAATTTCGTGGTGCCACTCATTTTCGTGAATGTTTATGTAGACCTGCCCGACATTGTCAGGGTTGGGCGCGGCAAGAGTGCTTGTAAACAGATACACAACCCCCTGGAACACAGGCGCAAAGGCCACGTCCACCATAGGGAACAGCGGGTATATAAGCTCCTCGTTCTCGTGGTGGGAATTGTCACCTATATGGGCTATGCGCCAGTCGCCTATCTGAATTAGATACAGCAGACAGGGCTCGTCGCCCTGACCCGACATATAGGCCTGGGTGGTGGCCACGCCGCCAATAAGTTCGGGCTCCAGATGGCTGTCTTCCCAGAAGTGTTTTTCGCCCTGGACGTCGGTGAAGTGACGTGCCATAGTGTGGGGGCCGACCACCGGCTTGCCCCGGGCCATCATCATCCTGAACAGCTCCAAGTCGTAATGATCGCCGTGGGCGTGGGTCACATACAGCACGTCCAGCATATCTGCCAGCTCCTCCTTGTAGAGGCCGTCGTAGAGACCCTCGCCATAGCAGAGATCTATGCCGATGCAGGCATCTTTGGTGCGCAGCACGACTCCGGAGCTGTAGAGCTTGGCCACCTGCAGTTCGCCTCCGGCAGGCCGCGGCCCGCGCAGGAACTGGAAGAACTCCTCCCGCCGTTTCTGAAGCCACTGCTTGTTGGCGGCCGTAAAGGCGTCGACCTGGCCGCTTGCGGGAGGCACAGGCTCATAGGATATTGTCACTTCGTGCATAGGATAGTCCCGCAGCAGCGTTATGCCGCGGCGTATCTTGTCATAGCGGTCTTCGAGGGTCTTGGACACCTTTGGGTGGCTCAGGCTGGGGGGGTACATCGCCTCCACCTTGTTGCAGAAGTTGTGCACCTGCGTCATCCAAATGTAGGGATTGGTGCGGAAGGCCGCCTCCAACTCCACCATCAGATCCTGAGCCATATAGTAGACGGGTTCGCCCACCAGGTCGGTCTGGAAAGTGCGCAGATAGGTCAGCATACTGGAGTAGAGCGCCTCGTTGCTGGCCGCGGTCCAGATGTACTGGGCTCTGGCGGTGCCGGGGGCCAGCGCCAGCGCTACGGCAATTGTCAAAAGCTGTTTTCTGTATTTCATCTTAATTGCCATATACAAGGTTGGCGTTCTTGGTGGCGCACAGGTCACCGCCAGGGCCGGACCAGCCGTGGCCGCGCTCGGCCTCGATGCAGCGCACCAGCACGCGGTTCTGGGTGTTGGAGCCGCCGCCGCCAATCAGGTAACCGCCGCCAAAGTTAAAGAAGCCCTGCGGGTCTTTGTTCTGCTTGGGGATGGAGGCGATTACTTCGGCCGCGCCGCCCGCTGCAGGGATTCGGTAGAACACCGAGTTGCCGGCGCCGTCCTCATTTATAAAGAAGTATGCGTTGCCCTCGGTGTCAAGCGCCAAGCTGGTGAAATTCAGCAAGTTGTCAGACCCGTTGTTATACCGTATCACAAGGGTGGCATCGGTCGGGTTCATCTCTGCTATCACGCGGTTAACCCTTGTTTCGTGCGCAGAGGCAAAGAAGAGATATTTGTCGTCGTCGGTTACCACCGGCTGCATAAGGATGCCCCTGTGACCAGTGAAGTCCATCACTCCGGAGAAGGTCTTGGTCTCGAGATTCGCCGATATCAGCCCGCCTATCTCGCAGGAGAACCAGGCGGTTTTCTGGTCACGGGAGATTGCCGGGGATGTGATGTCTGTAGAGCCGGTAGTGTTGGACTCTACTGTTTTGATCTCCGTGAACTTGCTGCCGTCGAACCGTGTGAATTTGATTACAGCAGGTGTGGGGCCGCCTTCCAGCGTAGAGGTGTGGATCACTATATCGTCGTTGCCATATACTGCAAACTGCATATGGATGGTAAATAGGTCAAAACTATCCAAAATGGCGCCGGTAGCGGCATTTACCGCAATAAAGCGGCCGTCTGCCACGGGGAAGAACACAGTGTTGCAGTCGTTGCTCAGACCCGGGCCGCTGCCCGCTATTGCAGAGCAACTTTTGCTTCCCGGCACCTCGATAGCCCACTTTTGGGTGCCCTCCGGAGTGACGCAGTATATGTGATACTGGCTGCCGCAATATATATCGCCGGTTTTAGGGTTCACGGCAATCTGGTAGCCGTTGTCGTTCTTGCCCTCGTTAAGGTCGAACATCCAGCCGATATGGCCCTCCTCAAGGTTAAGCTCGTAGAGGCGGCGGGCGCCGCGGGTCACGAAGTAGGCCCGGGTGGCCTCCTTGTTGAACACGGGATAGGTGTTGCGGGGGTTGGCTCCGTCTATCGATTCGTTTATATACCACTCCTCTGCCTGATATTTATACTCTATCTTGAACGGCGCTCCGTTGTATTTACCCGAAATGAAAACGGTATTCTCCCCGCCCTGCTCCGGGGCAAACTCCACGCTATGGCCTTCAAAAGTGCGGCTGCCGACCTCCCACTTAAGGTCGGAGGCGCCGCTGTAATCCCATACATTGAACTGCCAGGCGCACTTGCGGCCGACTACAATTTTACCCTGCGGCATTTTTACCAACTCATCTTCGTCCGTCAGGAAGAATTGCTGGGAAGCGGAGCAGCTTGTACCGGAAACGGTGGCCTTGACAGTAATCAGGCCTATTGACACCGGATTGAACGTAACATCTGCCTGCCCTTCGCCGGTTGCTGCCACACTGGCGGCGGTTGCGCCCGACACCTCCCAGGTGATATCTCTTTCGGATGTATTTTCCGGAGTGAATGTCACAAAAAGGGAATATGTGCCATTATTATTCACCACAATGGTATTGGGGCTTCCGTTGGAAAAGGCGATGGCCTCCACCGGCACGTCGGTCACCGATACGAAGCATTTGGCCTCGAAGCCGCCGTCCTCGCTCTTGGCGATGATGTCGCACTGGCCCGCCCCCACACCGGTAACTACGCCGCCCGCCACGGTGGCGACTTTATCGTTGGAGGTGCTCCAGACTACGTTCTGATTGGCAGCATCGGCCGGCTGCACCTGGGCCGTCAGCGTTTCGGTGGTGCCTTTGCCCAGAGTAATTGATGAGGGGTTGACGGTAATACCCGTCACCTTTATTGTGTTCTTGACCACCGTCACGGCGCAGGTGCCGGTGACATCGCCATTGGAGGTAGAAACAGTGGCGGAGATGGTGGCGCTCCCCTCCTTTTTGGCCTTGACCGTGCCGTTCTTGTTAACCTCGGCAATATCCGGGGCGCTGGAGGTCCACGTCGCGTAGAGATATTCCGCGTCGGCCGGAGTAACCTTTACCGACAGTGATTCGGTTGTGCCAATAACGATTGTCAGTTCGCCGGGCTCGACCTTGAGCGACTGAACTTCTTTTTTCTGTTCTTCTGCGGGTTTGCAGGAGGTTATGGTGGCCAGCGCAGCTACTGCTGCAACCGCAATAATTCTGCCGACAAATGACTTTTTCATATTCCGTGGGGCTGTTTGTTTCCCACAAATTTATAGAAAGTCAATCGAAAAACCTATAGTATTTCGCTATCTCAGTTGCAGTTTTTTGCCTTCGAACGGTATTGGGTAGGTTGACATCCAAACCGAGGGGGTGACGTCTCTGTTTGCGGCCGATACCGCCCAAACTTCTATGGTCTTGCCCTGCATATCGGCAGTGAGCGGGTAGTAATATGTGTAGTTGCCCTCGGTGTCGCCCAGCCAGACCTCCCAGCCCCAGGGGTTGCAGCTGTACGAGGGGGCGCGGTCGGGACAGCCCCTCCACTCTCCGTCTATCTTTAGGGCGGCCCAGGCGCCTTCGCGGGGGTACTTGCCGTCTATTGCGATACACAGATAGGCACCCTCAGGAATCTCGTCAAGGGTTATTTCTTTTGTAAAGCAGTAGCCCTTCCACTCTTCGAACTCGCCCTTCTTCATCCAGTATGTAGGGAAGAGATTGGTGGCGTGCCAGGCGGTGCGGTCAACCTTTTTGCCGTCTTTGATGCCGCTTATTTCGGTGATGCGTAGCGGGGTGAAGTCGAGATGGAAATAGCGGAATTCACCTACCCCGCCCAGGTCTATCTCCATTGTGGTGTCGCTAAGGAAAGTAACTGTCTTCCAGCTTTTCAGGTCCTTAGAGATATATGCGGTGGCGCCCTCCTCGATGTAGTAAGGCTGCAAGGAGAATTCGTCGTAGGTTTCTATTACCAGCTTGTCCAGGGATGTGACTTCTCCCAAGTCCAAATTGAGAGCGGTGGTGAAGGGTTTGAAGAATCCGTCGCGGATGGCCACCGAGAAGGAGGTGTTGGGGTCGTCGTCAAACATACGGCGGTCCCAGCAGTCGCGTATGGCAAACGAGCGCTGGCCAAAAAGGGCGTCGCGGGCCGCCTGCACCTGCGGAATCTTTGTGGGGCCGGAGCGTTCCAGGGAGCGGAGTTCCAGCGCGTTGTTATCGGCCGCGTAGGTCATCGCATCGTAGATGCACTGCCCCTCGCGGGGATATTCGGTGTGCTGCAGCTCAGCCAGCTTGCGGTGATATGGTTTGGTGAGTTTGTCGCCGGGGAACTTTATCCTCATAGCGCGGCCCTTTGCCAGCACGTCTGCCCATTTTCCGTCTACTGTCGCCTTTTTGAAGGCGATCTTTTCTGTTGGTTTTGCACTTGCTACGGTTGCGGAGCCGGCCGGTTGGTTGGCGGAGGCGGTCTTCTCCAGTTGTACATTGTAGGTCTCGCCGGGCATACCGAGCAGTTTTACCGTAACTTCGTCTCCGACTTTGTCGTTTATAATCTGGTACGGGATGCCGCTGATGGCCACTCTGTCCTTTTCCGGGACTATGGTGAGCTTGATAAGGGCGGCGCGGAACGGCAGCACCTCAACCTCGATGGTCTTGCCGTAGGGGTGGCTGCCGAGGTCGCAGATATACGGGTGGTACTGGCGCACTTTCACTTTTTTCGCCGGATCCAGGCCGGTTTCTTCGCCAAGTGTTATAGTATATTTCACAGGTTCCCAGGTCAGGTTGCGCAGCGTCAGGAAGCGGGTGGTGCCGTCGCCTCGGCTCAGCGCTTCGGGGCCGTACTGCGCTTCCGGCAGGCGGGTGGCGTTCACCAGAATGTCGCGGTAGGCGCGGTGCAGGTTGTAAATAAAGGCCAGCATCGGGTACTCGTCGTCCCGCAGCAACCAGGGGTTCGCGTAAATCTGCGGCGCCATTATAAGCTCGCGGCCGAAGGCCTGCAGTATAAGGTCGTCCTCCCAATAATCGAGGCAGGAGGATAGGCACACGCCGTGGTCCTCCGTCAGGCGGGTCAGGTCCTCCGGCGCCCTGCGGGCTATCGCCCCTCCGCGATGGTGAGGCGCGGTCATCGTGTTTGTCATAAAGACGTCTATGTAGGTCTCGTCGCCGCCCAGCAGGTAGGTGGTGGAATATTTGGTGCCCGGGCCCAGCTTCAAGCGGTGGTTCAGCAGCACGAAATCGGGGCGGATTTCGCGCACCTTAGCCATCATCTGTTCAAAATAGTCGTATTTGGAGGGGCGCAACTGGCCGCAGACGCCGTCCATCTTGAACAGCCCGAGGTTGTAGTCGCGAACAAATTCCCACACCATATCCATACGCTCTGCGGCCTCCTCCGGGGTGTCGCCAAAGCCGTCCGGGCCACCCCACACACCAAGGCTCGCCCCGAAGCCCGCCGCCTTGTCGCGGATGGGTCCCAGGCCGTGCGGATACTGGTTGCGGAAACGCTCCGAGCGGGTTGAGCCGTAGAAATGCCGGCCGTCCAGCATCCCGGCGTCAAAAGCAAAGATGTCCAACTGCATCCCGTAGGTGTCGTACAGCCACTGGAAAAAGTCAAGCTCTGCATAAGTCTGATTTTCGCTTGGACCCTCGTTAGTGTGGCTCATCCACGTGAAATACTCCGCCTTGGACGGCGTCGTTTCGTCCGCCCCAGCTATGGGGTACGGCCGGGGGGCGCCGGTAGTTTGGGCCGGCCGGGTGTCGCCGGCAGTTTGGGCCGCGGGTTGCTGCTGGGCCAATACGTTCAATGATGCTGTTGCGAGAATCGCCGCCGCGAGAAGAATCTTTTTCATACCTCCAAAGGTAGTCAATAATCCCGTTCCCCCGCACCCGCCCCGGCGGCTTTTTTGCCGTGGAGGCAAACCGG
>JAFZYD010000058.1 GCA_017616475.1 Bacteroidales bacterium | reverse complement strand
GAGTTCAAGAGAGTTTCCTACAACCTCTCCATCGGCGACGAGCTGCCCAACGGCATTCTGCAGCTTGCAAAGGTCTATGTTGCCAAGAAGCGTAAAATCAGAGTCGGTGACAAGATGGCCGGCCGTCACGGTAACAAGGGTATCGTGGCCAAGATTGTCAAGGACGAGGATATGCCGTTCCTGGAGGATGGTACTCCCGTCGACATCGTGCTCAACCCTCTGGGCGTGCCCAGCCGTATGAACCTCGGCCAGATTTACGAAACCGTGCTCGGTTGGGCCGGCAAGGAGCTGGGTCTCAAGTTTGCGACCCCCATCTTTGACGGTGCTTCCCTGGACGACATCTGCAACTACACCGACAAGGCGGGCGTTCCCCGCTTTGGAAAGACATACTTGCGCAACGGCGAGACAGGCGAACTCTTTGACCAGCCCGCGACTGTCGGCGTGATCTATATGATCAAGCTCGGTCATATGGTCGACGATAAGATGCACGCCCGTTCGATTGGTCCCTACTCCCTCATCACTCAGCAGCCTCTGGGCGGTAAAGCACAGTTCGGCGGTCAGCGTTTCGGTGAGATGGAGGTTTGGGCCCTCGAGGCCTTCGGCGCATCCAACATCCTGCAGGAGATCCTCACCATCAAGAGTGACGATGTCACAGGACGTTCCCGCGCATACGAGGCTATCGTCAAGGGCGATACAATGCCTGCTCCCGGCATTCCGGAGTCTCTCAACGTGCTGCTCCACGAGCTTCGCGGCCTGGCACTCAGCGTGAAACTGGAATAACATTTTTGCTCACAAGAATTATTTAAAGTAAACAAATATGTCTTTTAAAAAGGATACAAAAGATAAGAGCAACTTTACCAGCATCAGCATCAGCCTGGCTTCTCCGGAGGCCATTCTGGACCAGTCGCGCGGCGAAGTGCTCAAGCCTGAGACCGTGAACTACCGCACCTACAAGCCGGAACGCGACGGTTTGTTCTGCGAGAGGATTTTCGGTCCCTCGAAAGACTACGAGTGCCACTGCGGCAAGTACAAGAGAATCCGCTACAAGGGTATCGTGTGCGACCGCTGCGGTGTAGAAGTCACCGAGAAGAAGGTACGCCGCGAGCGTATGGGTCACATCACCCTCACCGTTCCGGTAGCCCACATCTGGTACTTCCGCTCCACCCCCAACAAGATTGGTTATCTGCTGGGCATCCCGGGCAAGAAACTCGAGTCTGTGATCTATTACGAGAAGTACATCGTAAGACAGCCGGGCGTTGCAGAGCAATTCGGCGTCGGCCGCGGTGACCTGCTTTCCGAAGACGAATATCTCGAGCTGACGGACAAACTTCCCAAGGAGAACGCTCTCCTGGAGGACACCGATCCCAACAAGTTCATCGCCGGAATGGGCGCCGAGGTAATATACGATATGCTCAAGGAGCTTGACCTCGACACTCTCTCCTACGACCTGCGCCACAAGACCGAGACCGAAACCAGCCAGCAGCGTAAGGCCGAGGCCCTGAAGCGTCTGAGCGTTATCGAGGCCTTCCGCGAGTCCAAGGACGTGAACCGTCCCGAGTGGATGATTTTGAAGGTGATCCCCGTGATCCCGCCGGATCTCCGCCCTCTGGTTCCCCTGGACGGCGGCCGCTTTGCGACCAGCGATATCAACGAGCTTTACCGCCGCGTGATTATCCGCAACAATCGTCTCAAGAGGCTCATCAGCATCAAGGCTCCCGAAGTCATCCTGCGCAACGAAAAACGTATGCTGCAGGAGGCCGTCGACAGCCTGTTCGACAACTCCCGCAAATCCAACGCAGTCAAGAGCGAAGCCAACCGCACCCTCAAGTCGCTGTCCGACAGCCTCAAGGGTAAGCAGGGTCGCTTCCGTCAGAACCTGCTCGGTAAGCGTGTCGATTATTCTGCACGTTCCGTTATCGTGGTGGGTCCCGAACTCAAGATGCACGAGTGCGGTCTGCCCAAATATATGGCAGCAGAGCTTTACAAGCCGTTCATTATCCGCAAGCTCATCGAGCGCGGCATAGTGAAGACCGTAAAGAGCGCCAAGAAGGTCGTGGACAAGCAGGGTCCCGAAATCTGGGACATCCTGGAGAACGTTATGAAGGGACACCCCGTGCTCCTCAACCGTGCTCCTACCCTGCACCGTCTCGGTATCCAGGCGTTCCAGCCCAAGCTCATCGAGGGTAAGGCAATTCAGCTGCACCCGCTGGCCTGCACCGCGTTCAACGCCGACTTTGACGGTGACCAGATGGCAGTCCACCTCCCGCTGGGCAATGCCGCCGTGCTGGAGGCACAGCTGCTGATGCTGGGCAGCCACAACATCCTGAACCCGGCCAACGGCGCGCCTATCACCGTGCCCAGCCAGGATATGGTGCTTGGCTTGTACTACATTACCAAAGAGCGCGAAGGCGCCAAGGGCGAAGGTCTCACCTTCTACGGTCCCGAGGAGTCCATCATTGCCTACAACGAAGGCCGTGTAACCCTGCAGACCAAGATCAAGGTGCGTCTGCCCAAGGACAAGCTGCATCCCGAGAACGGTACCGAGATTATCGAGACCACTCCCGGCCGCTTGATGTTCAACCAGGTTGTCCCCGACGAGGTGCCCTACATCAACACCCTGCTCAAGAAGAAGAACCTGCGCGACATTATCGGCGAGGTGCTCAAGTATACCGGCGTGGCCCGCACTTCCAAGTTCCTGGACGACATCAAGGACCTCGGCTACAAGATGGCATACCTCGGCGGTCTGTCGTTCAACCTGGCCGATGTGCTTAGTCCGGAAGAGAAGCACGAACTCATCGAGAAGGGCTATGAGGAAGTTTCTTCCATCCAGGCCAGCTTCGATATGGGTCTTATCACCAACAACGAGCGCTACAACCAGATAATCGACATTTGGTCCAAGGTGAACAACAAGCTCACCAGCATCGTGGAGAAGCAGATCAAGGCGGACAACCAGGGCTTCAACCCGGTTTATATGATGCTTGATTCCGGCGCCCGCGGTAGTAAGGACCAGATTCGCCAGCTGTGCGGTATGCGTGGTCTGATGGCCAAGCCGCAGAAGTCCGGTGCAACGGGTGCGGAAATCATCGAGAACCCGATCCTCGCCAACTTCAAGGAGGGTCTGAGCGTGCTCGAGTACTTCATCTCCACCCACGGTGCCCGTAAGGGTCTTGCCGATACCGCCCTCAAGACTGCCGACGCAGGTTACCTGACCCGCCGTCTGGTGGACGTATCGCACGACGTGATTATTAACGAAGAAGACTGCGGCACTCTCCGCGGCCTGGTGGCTACCGCCATCAAGGACAAAGACGAGATTGTGGAGACTCTCGGCGAGAGAATCCTGGGCCGTACCTCCGTGCACAATATCTATAATCCGCTCACCGGCGAACTCATTCTCGAGGCCGGCGAACAGATTACAGAGGCCATTGTAGAGCAGATCGAGAAGCTCCCCATCGAACAGGTGGAGATTCGTTCCGTGCTCACTTGCGAATCCCGCAAGGGTGTCTGCGCCAAGTGTTATGGCCGCAACCTGGCCACCGGCCGTATGGTCGAGAAGGGCGAGGTTGTGGGCGTTATCGCAGCACAAAGTATCGGCGAGCCGGGTACCCAGCTGACTCTGCGTACGTTCCACGTCGGTGGTACCGCCTCCAACGTGGTGTCCGACAGTGAAATCAAGGCCAAGTACGACGGCCGCCTCGAATTCGAGGAGCTGCGCACCATCACCAAGGTGGACGCAGAGGGCAAGAGCCACACCATCGTGGTGGGCCGTACAGCCGAGATGACCATCAAGGATTCCACCACCGGCATCACCCTGTCGCAGTACAACATCCCTTACGGCACAGAGCTGTTCTTCGCCCCCGGCGACGAGGTAAAGAAGGGCGACCTGATTTGCAACTGGGATGCTTACAACGCATTGGCAATCTGCGAGGTGGCAGGTACCGCCCGCTACGAGAACCTCATCGACGGTGTAACATACCGCGAAGAGGCTGCGGACGAGTACTCGATACACCGCGAGAAGGTAATAATCGAGAGCCGCGACAAGAACGTGACTTCCGCCGTCCATATTATTGATGATGCCGGCAACGACATTATGCAGTTCAACCTGCCTGTCGGCGCCCACATCAATGTGGAAGACGGCCAGAAGATTGCTGTCGGTGACATAATCTTCAAGATTCCGCGCGCAACCGGCAAGGCCGGCGATATCACCGGCGGTCTGCCGCGCGTAACCGAGCTGTTCGAGGCCCGCAACCCGTCCAACCCCGCCATCGTTTCTGAAATCAACGGTGAGGTTCATATGGGTCGCGCCCGCCGCGGTAACCGCGATATTATCGTGGAATCCCGCAGCGGCGAGAAGAAGACCTACAGCGTGCCTCTGTCCAAGCAGATTATGGTTCAGGAGAACGACTACGTCCGCGCCGGTATGCCGCTGTCCGACGGAGCCATCTCCCCGAGCGACATCCTAAGCATTCTGGGCCCCGTACGCGTTCAGGAGTACATCGTGAACGAGGTACAGAGCGTTTACCGTATGCAGGGTGTGAAAATCAACGACAAGCACTTTGAGGTTATCGTGCGCCAGATGATGCGCAAGGTTCAAATTGTGGATCCTGGCGACACCAAGTTCCTCACCGAGCAGTTGGTGGACAAGTGGGAATTCATCGACGAAAACGACAACATCTACGACAAGAAGGTTGTCACCGACGCCGGCGATTCCACCGAGATGCACCCTGGCCAGATTGTTACCGTACGCGCCCTGCGCGACGAGAATTCTATTCTGCGCCGTCAGGACAAGCGCCCCGTGGTTGCCCGCGACGCAGCTCCCGCAACTGCCAACCAGGTGCTCCAGGGCATCACCCGCGCAGCACTGCGCACCAGCAGCTTTATGAGTGCCGCATCGTTCCAGGAAACCACCAAGGTATTGGGCGATTCCGCTATCCGCGGCCGCATCGATTTGCTCGAGGGCCTCAAGGAGAACGTGATTTGCGGTCACCTGATTCCTGCCGGTACCGGTCAGCGCGAATATGAAAAGCTAATTGTTACCAGCGCAGAAGATTACGAGCGTATGACTCAGCGCTAAGAAGCCGCTTTTCATCTTAGAAAGCCGGGCCCGCCGCCAAGCGGGTCCGGTTTTTTCTTGTCGTTTTAATTGTGTACATTTGAAGAAATATACCCTTTTATGAAAAGACTCATACTGACTCTGGCGGTACTGGCGGCCGTGATACCATCGATAGCAGCAGTTCAACCCAAACTGGAGCCCTGGCAGGACCCCTGCGTTTTCGAAGAAAACCGGATGGCGATGCACACCAGCTTTGTCACTGACCAGCAGCAGACTCTGTCGCTGGACGGCGTCTGGAAGTTCAACTGGACAGAGTCGGTGACAGACCGCTGCGGCGGCTTTGAGGCGGTGGATTTTGACGACTCCGCCTGGGGAGAAATGCCCGTGCCGGGTATGTGGCAGTTGAACGGCTACGGCGACCCGCAGTATGTAAATATCGGCTACGCCTGGCGCGGCCACTATAAAAACAACCCGCCCTATCCCCCTATCGAGCAGAATTACGTGGGGCAATACCGCCGCACGTTCGAGATAGAAGCGGCGTGGATTGGCAAGCAGATATGCCTTACCATCGGCAGCGCTATAAGCAATGTACGCGTGTGGGTGAACGGCCGCTGCGCGGGCTACAGCGAAGACAGCAAGTTGGAGGCGCGCTTCGACATCACCGATTTTGTCAAGGCGGGAACCAACCACATCGCCCTGGAGGTAATGCGCTGGTGCGACGGCAGTTACCTGGAAGACCAGGACCTCTGGCGCTTCAACGGCATCGCCCGCAGCGTGTATGTGTACACCCGCGAAAAGGATCGGCTGGAAGATGTAATGGTTACCGGCGATATGTATGGCGGATACGGCATAGGGGTCACCACCACCAAGGGAATCAAGAAAGTTGAATACACCATAGAAGACGCCCGGGGCAAGATTGTGGCCAGCGGCACCCTGAAGCCGCGCAAGCAGATAGCGACCGCCGCCGGGAGCGTGGCCTCTCCCGCCCTTTGGAGCGCAGAAACCCCCAATCTCTACACGCTCAAAGTCAAGGCATTAACATCCAGGGGCGTTGCGGAGAGCACCTCCGTGTCCTTCGGCTTCCGCAGCGTAGAAATCAAGGGCGGCCAGCTGCTGGTAAATGGCAAGCCGGTGCTCATAAAAGGTGTCAACCGCCACGAAATAAGCGAGAGCAACGGGTTTGTGGTGACGGAGGCCGATATGCTGCGCGACATCCGCATAATGAAGCAGCTCAATATAAACGCGGTTCGAACCAGCCACTACCCCAACGACCCGCTATGGTATGACCTCTGCGACCGCTACGGACTCTACGTGGTGGACGAGGGCAACATAGAGTCGCACGGTATGGGCTACGAAGAGGCTACGCTGGCAAGGCGCGAAGATTATAGGGAGGCCCATCTGGTCCGCGACCGGCGTATGGTTTACCGCGACTTCAACCACCCGAGCATTATTGTTTGGAGCCTTGGCAACGAGGCGGGCAACGGCAGCAACTTTATG
The DNA here is from genome assembly GCA_017616475.1 of Bacteroidales bacterium. Classification (GTDB taxonomy): domain Bacteria; phylum Bacteroidota; class Bacteroidia; order Bacteroidales; family UBA932; genus Equibacterium. The sequence goes on along the minus strand of JAFZYD010000058.1, from coordinate 14,791 downwards.
GCCTGCTACAATTGGATAAAGAGCTACGACATCACCCGCCCGGTGCAGTACGAGCAGGCTGCGCTGGAGCGCAACACCGACATTGTGTGCCCTATGTACGCCTCCCCCGACTGGTGCGAAGCCTACAGCAAGAGCAACCCGTCCCGCCCGCTCATACAGTGCGAATATGCCCACGCTATGGGCAATTCGGTGGGCAATTTCAAGGAGTACTGGGACCTTGTGCGCAAATACCCCTGCTTCCAGGGCGGCTTCATCTGGGACTTTACCGATCAGGCCATTGCCTGGCCGTCATCCAAAGTCAAAGGGGGTAAAATATTCGCCTACGGCGGCGATTTCAACGATTATGACGCTTCGGACGGCTCCTTCAACTGCAACGGCATTGTTGCAGCGGACCGCAGCTGGCATCCTCACGCATACGAAATACGCTACCAATACCGCAACATCCACACCTCCGGTGCAAAAGAGCCGTTTAAACTAAACGTGACCAACGAATTCTTTTTCCGCGACCTGTCGGCATACAAAATGGACTGGGCTGTTTTGGCAGACGGGGAAACCGTTGAAACCGGCAGCCTTGACAATATCAAAGCCGGCCCCGGCGAGACTGCGGGCGTAATACTCCCGCTCACCAGAAAGCAGGCAAAGGATATTTTCGAAGGCAATGAGGGCAAGGATATCTTCATAAATGTTTCCTGGCGTCTCAAGGAGCGCGACGGGCTTTTGGAGGCGGGCACCGAGGTTGCCTACGACCAGATATGCCTCCGGAAAGGATCTCCTGCCCCGGCCGCTGCCGACCGCGTAGCTATAGGCAATACCACCTGCGAACGCACCCCGGACGGCATCGCCTTCTACGGCAAGTTTGCCTGCGGCAGCAAAGGCGAAGGACGGGTTGTGCCATGGTATTTGATTTTCAACGACGAAACAGGCTTTATGATTTATTATGGAGCGGACGGTGCAGACCTCCTGGCCGACATATTGCTGCCTGAGTTTGCCCGTGCCCCGGTGGAGAACGATATGGGCGCGAACCTCTGCGACAGCAGCGTGATGGGGCTCTGGAGGGAAATTGACCTCAACCGGATGCTGGAGAGTTTCGACTATAAGGAGACCGCAGACGGCTGGCTGGTCACCGCTGTATACGAACCCATAAAGAACGCCGCCCGCGTAAAGATGACCTACGTTGTAAAACCGGACGGCACTATTGACATCCACGAGACAATGGAAGATGCCGGCGGCATCGGCACCCTGCCCGACCTGTTCCGATTCGGGATGAAGTTCGCCATGCTGGACCGTTTCGACACCATAGAGTTCTATGGCAGAGGGCCCTGGGAGAACTACTGCGACCGCAATTCATCTACTTTGGTGGGGCACTACACACAGAAAGTGGCGGACCAGTACCACTACGGATATGTCCGCCCGCAGGAGGCAGGAGCCCACACCGGGCTGCGATATTTCAAGATTCTGGCCGGCGACGGCAGCGGCTTTGAGATTACCTCCGGGACAGAGTTCTCTGCATCTGCACTGCCGTTCGGGATGGAGGCACTGGACTGTATGGCAAACGGCACCCCCAAGCGGGCCAACTCCACCAACGTCCAGGCGGGCGAGGCGCGCCATTCGCTCGATCTCAAGCCCGACGACCTCACCCACGTGCATATCGATATGGAGCAGATGGGTCTGGGCGGAATCGATTCCTGGGGCAGCTGGCCGCTGGAGCAGTATCGCCTGCACGCCAAACCCCGCGATTTCCACTTCACCATCAGGCCGCTGGTTCAATAGTTTTTATATCTTTGCGGCCCTATGGCAAAACCGCACATATTATTTGCGCTCTTCCTGGCAGTGCTTTGCGCCGCAGGGTGCTCCGCGGACCGGCTGGCCCCCGAAGCGCCGCAGGAGACCGTTATGCTGCCGGGCGGCACCGTGGTAAACGCCGCTTCGCTGCAGAGCGGGCGGATGCGCATTTATGTGAGCGAGGAGATGGCGGCCCGGCTGGAAAATGACCCGTCGTTCTTTATTGAAGAGAACGCCGATATGGGCGTCACCAGCGTGCAGCGCGCCTTCCCCGACGCCGGGCAGTTCGAGGCCCGCACCCGGGAATACGGACTCCACCGTTGGTACAACGTAGAGTTCAGCAAGGAGGTGCCGCTAACCAAGGCTGGCAGCAACCTCAAATCGTTCCAGGGGGTTACGGAAATAGAATACCGCCCCCGCCTCCACCGCCATACAGGGCAGAACGTCGGCTGGAGGCACGCCACCACGGCAGCCTACGCCGCCCTTGCCGCGCAGCAGGCTGCATCGCATTCTGCCCATCGCGCCAGCGCCGCCACGGAGTTGTTCAACGACCCCGGCCTCAAGGAGCAGTGGCACTATTACAACTATGGGTTCCGCGGAAAGGGAACCATAAAGGAGGGGTGCGACGTGAACGTGTTTCCTGTATGGCAGAACCACGCCGCCGGCAGCGCCGACGTGATTGTTGCGGTGGTGGACGGCGGCATAGATTATTCCCACGAAGACCTCTCAGCCAATATGTGGCACAACCCGGCCCAGACCGGCAGGAAGCGGTTCGGGTACAACTTTATGAACGACAGCTACAATGTCTCCGCAGAGGACCACGGCACCCACGTTGCCGGAACCATAGCTGCGGTGAACAACAACAGGATCGGGTGTTGCGGCATTGCCGGTGGCAATGCCGCAGCGGGCATCCCCGGTGTCAAGCTTATGTCCTGCCAGATATTCAAACAGAACTCCGACGACAGCGGCGACGACGAGAAGGCCATCAAGTGGGCCGCGGACCACGGCGCCGTTATTTGCCAGTGCAGCTGGGCCTACGACGAAGTGTACGAAATGCCGGAGAGCACCAAACAGATTATAGACTACTTCGACCAGACCGCCGGGCTCGACGCCGACGGCAACCAGACCGGCCCTATGCGCGGTGGCTTGTGCATTTTTGCCTCCGGCAACGAATCCACCTCCAGCAAGTGTTATCCGTCTGCATACGAAGATGTGCTTGCGGTGAGCGCCCTCGGGCCGGATTTCAAGATTGCCAGCTATTCCAACTACGGCGACTGGGTGGACATCGCCGCCCCGGGAGGTGACGATTATTGGGAGATTTACAGTACCCTGCCCGGCAACGATTATGAGTTTTACAGCGGCACTTCTATGGCGACTCCGCACGTCACCGGCGTGGCGGCCCTCATAGTTGCAAATTACGGCGGCGAGGGGTTCAGCAGGGAAAATTTGATAGACCTGCTGATGCGCCACACCACCGACATTAGCGACAGCAACCGCCACCGCTACCCCGGCGTGGGCCTGGTGAACGCCGCTGCCGCCATCGCCGCCAACCCCGGCAGCATCTCATATGGCATAGACAGCTGGAGCGCGGAGACCGAAGGACGCAAGGCGACTGCCAGTATTAATCTTTCCGGAGCGGAAGACGGTGACTGGGTATCCACCGCCCGCGTATATTACAGCAAGAGCCCTTTTACCGACGTGAGCGGCATCCCCTTCTACGTGTGCGTGGTGCGCAGAGACGCCGCACAGGCGCCCATTGCCATATCCACCGACAATCTGGAATACGGCTCAACCTACTACATTGCCGTCTCCCTGCAAGATGAATACGGCAACAGCACCGCTCCCACATCTCCAATACAAATAACCACGGCAGATAATGTCCCGCCCGTAATTGCGGGAGACCTTCCGGACGGCACCATAATACTCAAGGGACACGAAACCGCAACCCTCGCCTTTACCGTGAGCGACCCCTACGGAGACGACGTGAAGGTGACCTTGACCTCCAAAAACAAGAACGTGGTTAAGATGACCCGCGACGGCGATGACATAACCGTTGAAATCCGCGGCGCCTATTCCGACCCCGGCAACTACAGTTTCACCCTCACCGCAACAGATGAATTCGGCCTCAAGGCGGAGGTCACCGTCCCCTACGAAGTGCTTGAAAACCACCCGCCCGTGCTTGTCAAGCCAATCCCCGACATAGTCATAGGCGACAACCGGCCGGCCGCGATTGACCTCGGCGAATTTATTACCGACGAGGATGGCGAGCAACTGGAGTATACCGTAGAAACAGGCACTCCGTCCGTCCTGGGGACCGACGTGTATATGAACACTTTGACTCTCAAGCCCAAGCAATACGGCAGCAGTTCAGTCACGGTGACAGCCGCCGACGCTAAAGGTAAACAAATCTCCTGCACCTTCAACGTTCTTATACGCGACGGCAGCAAAACCGTGGAGATTTATCCGAATCCGGTTACCGGCGGCCGGCTGTACCTGCGCGTGGGAGAGCGTCTTCAGGCGGGCGTCAGCATCACCGGTCCCTCCGGCGGCAAGGTGTATGAAAAAACCATAGACATAGAGCCGCTCACCCCCGCGGCCATAGATATGGCCACCTTCCCGGCCGGAGTATATACCGTAACAGTCACCACCGGCGGCGAAACCTCAACCGAAAGAATCGTCAAGCTATGATAAAGAGAGTTCTCATATTGTTGCTGGCGATTGCCCTGCCGGTTGCCGCCCGCGGACAGGCGGTACCGTTTGTATACATCCCCTCTTCTGCAGACAATCTGGCACTGGGCGCTTCCCACGTCGCAACTCCGTTCCACGCCCCTCTGGAAGGGCATTTATTCGAGGCGGGAATAGGCAAGACACTTTGGCAGACCAAGGGCGCAGGCTACAACCTGACCACCTACGCCGCCAGGGTGAGCATTGTTCCGCAACTTACCGCGGGAATCTCCGTCACCACCAATTCTATGGCGGAGATAAACATCTACAGCGAAAACGGCCAGCCGACGGGCACTGCGCAACCCAACGAAATGTGCGCCGCGGCAAGCCTGAGCTACAGCCCTATGGAGGGCCTGGGCCTTTATGCCGCAGGCAAATATATACGCAGCGCCCTCACCGACAGCCACGAGGGGCACGCCGCCGCTTTTGACGCGGGCGTCACCTACAGCATAGGGCACATAATAACCGTGGGCGTCCGGGCAGAGAACGTCGGGCAGAAGATAGATTACGGCTACGGCGCCTACAGCCTGCCGACCACCTACAAGGCAGGTATCTACGGCAACTGGCCGCTGGCCGCAAAACACGCCGTGGAACTTGCCGCCGACGCAGGGCTTATGCCCGCCGGCAGCGCAGCCCTGGCCAGCATAGGCACCGGTTACATCTTCAATAATATGATAGCGGTGCGCTGCGGGGCGCACATCAGCGCCAAGGCGGACATTATGCCCACCTTCTTTTCGGTCGGCGCGTTCTTTGCAAGCGATATATTCGACTTTGGAGCCGCATACCTTACTGCGGCCGACACATTTACACTAAGCGCCAGGTTCAAACTATGATAGGCATCTACGATTCCGGGCTGGGCGGCCTCTCAGTGATGAAGGAGATAGTCTCCCTTTTGGGCGGCGAGGACTACCTTTATTTTGCCGACAGCAAATATTGCCCTTACGGCACCCGGGACAAGGAGTTCCTGAGGGAGCGGGCCACCGCCGTCACGGAGTTTCTCACGGGCCGCGGCGCGGAGATGGTTGTGGTTGCCTGCAACACCGCTACTGCGGCCGCAATAAGCCACTTGCGGGAATCTTTCCCCATCCCATTCGTGGGGATGGAGCCTGCCATAAAACCGGCCATTCTGCACACCTACACCGGGGTTATCGGGGTGCTGGCCACCGCGGTTACATTCACCGGCGAGCTGTACCACAAGACGCTGGAGCGCTACGCCGCAGCGGAGGGCGAAGAGGTCCGGGTAATAGAGCAGGTGGGCTACGGCCTGGTGGAGGCTGTGGAGAGCGGCAATATCCACTCAGCTGAAACCGTGAGCCTGCTGCACAAATACATCGACCCGATGCTGGAGGCGGGGGCGGACCATATAGTGCTGGGCTGCACCCACTACCCTTTCCTTGCAGAGGAAATGGAAAAAATAACCGCCGGCAGGGCGGCTATAGTGAACCCGGCTCCGGCCGTGGCGCGCCAGGTGCAGAAGCTTTACGGCGAGGAGCGCGGCACCGGCGCCCCATGGCAGTTCTTCTCTTCCGCAGAGTTCTCACCCGCCGCAGAGGAGGTCGTGGCCGGCATATGCAATGGCCACCCTTATTGCTTGAACAATAATATTTTGTAATTTTGCTCTTTGTGAAAAGATTGTTCCATACAATAACCGCCCTTGTGCTGGCCGCCGTTGTTGTCTGCGGCTGCTGCAAGAATCCCAGGGAGAACAAGAAACGTCTGGTGCTGCTGTACATAGCCGCCACGGAGGCGTCGCTTTCGCCCTACGCGGAGAACAATGTCACCGATATGCTCCAAGGCTACGTCCCCAAGAAGAACTCCAAGACCGAAGAGCTGCTGGTGCTTTTCCAAAACCGCGACAACTCCACCGCCACCGGGCGCAGCGACGCGGTGCTTTCCCGCTACTACAAGAACAACTCCGGCAATATAATCAAAGAAGATATTACCAACTACGGCAACGAATTCAACGCCTGCGACCCGGCGACTCTCGCCCGGGTACTGGCGGAGGCAGAGGCCATCAGCAAGCCTGCATACCGCAGTATGCTGATATCTTCGCACGGCACTGGATGCCTCCCGATTGGTTATTTTGACAGCAGCGGAGAAAAATCGGGCGCAAAGAGATTGAGCTCGGACGCCGACGGGATAAGCGACCTTTCCCGGCTCAAGATACGCGAGAGCGTAGGTTACGACAGCTACACCAAGAACGAGATAGACATCCGCGATTTTGCCGCGGCCGTGAGCAAATATCACTGGGAGTCGATACTGTTCGACTGCTGCTATATGAGCACCGTGGAGGTAGCCTACGAAGTGCGCGGCTGCTGCGACTATGTAGTAGGTTCCCCCACCGAAATCTTGATTACCGGCTTCCCTTATACGGTTATTCTGGAGCAGTTGTTCAAGAGCCCCGGCAAAGAGGGCCTGGAATATATCTGCCAGAAATATTACGACCTTTACCAGGGGCAGAGCGGTTCGCTGCAGAGCGGCACTATAGCCCTCACCGACTGCAGCCAGCTGGACGCTCTGGCCACCATATGCGCCAACATAATAGCCACCCGCCGGCCGGAGATGGAGGCGGTGGCGCGGCTCAATGTCCAGCACTATTTCTACAGCGCCAAGAAAGATTATTTCTTTGACCTGGCGCACTATTTCGAGCAGTTTGCCACGGCAGAGCAATTCGCGCAGTTCAGCGCCCAGATGGACAAGGCGGTGCCCTACAAAGCCGCCACAGAAAAGTTCATAGGCCTCAAAATAGACCACTACAGCGGCCTGAGCGTGTACATCCCCCATCCGTCCTACCCCATCCTGAACGCATATTACCGTCAACTTGCTTGGAATCAGGCGGTAAAAATTGTAGAATAACTATTTTTTCTTATCTTTGCCGTCCCTTTACGGAAAATGCCCCGGGCATTTTGGTGCAATGGGGCTTGCGATTTTTGTTGCGCAAGCTGAGTAACACATTTTAAATCAAACACTAATGAAACATTTGACTCTCTCCGGTTCCAAGAGGAACTTTGGCCGCAAAGCTGACGTCCGCGAGGTTCGCAGCGAAGGCAAGGTGCCGTGCGTAGTTTATGGCAACGGCGTTGAAAACACCGCATTCTCTGTTGATGCAAAGGCTCTCAAGGCCCTCACCGACACCCCTTACTGCCACATCGTAGATCTCGACATAGACGGCACCAAGTTCACCGCACTTCTTCACGAGGTTCAGTATCATCCCGTTAAGGACAACGCTCTTCACGCCGATTTTCTTGCTGTCGACAACAAGAAGCCCGTCGTTGTAGAGGTTCCCGTAATCATCACCGGTAACTCCGTGGGCGTACGCGCCGGCGGTAAGCTCCAGGTAAGCCGTCGCAAACTCAAAATCAGCGGCCTGCTTGAGAATCTCCCCGATGAACTCACTGTAGATGTAACTCCTCTTGCAATTGGCAAACGCATAACCGCAGGTGACCTCAAGTTCGATAATATCACTATCGTGAACCCCAAGGCCACCATCATCTGCTCCTGCCAGTCCACCCGCAACGCCGTGGCTGCTGCTGAGACAGAAGGCGGCGAGGCTGCTGCTGAGTAGTCTTGCAACATACATAAAGTGCAATGGCGCAGCAGTATCTCATAGCAGGTCTCGGCAACATAGGCCTCGAATATGCGCTGACCAGGCACAATATGGGTTTTATGACATTGGATGCCCTCGCAGGGGCGTCCAATGTCGTTTTTTCCACCGCCCGCTACGGAGCAGTGGCAGAGATGAAGCTAAAGGGCAACACCCTGCATCTGTTAAAGCCCTCCACCTATATGAACAACAGCGGCAAGGCCGTGGCATATTGGTACAAGCAGCTTAACATAGCTCCGGAAAACCTGCTGGTGGTGGTGGACGATCTGGCCCTCCCCTTCGGGGCGCTGCGGCTGCGCAAAAGCGGCAGCGACGGCGGCCACAACGGTCTCAAAAGCATAGATTATCACCTGATTTCAAATCAGTATGCCCGCCTTCGGATGGGCATAGGCAACGGGTTCGCCCCCGGCGGCCAGATAGATTTCGTGCTCAGCGAGCTGCTTCTGGAAGAAAAAAGAATCCTGCCGGAAGTCCTCTCCAACGCGTGCGAAGCCATAAAATGCTTCGTGCTGGAAGGGCCCGACAGGGCTATGACCAAGTTCAACCGGCTTCAATTACCGGCGACTCAATCAAAATCTTCGGAAGAGGAAAAGCCCTCGTCCAATTCAGAATAAAGAGTGTCCATTTGGCGACGCTCTTTTTTTGTGGGCCGCCCGGCCCCGCGGTCGCGCACCACAAAGAACGACTCGTGCGGCGCGTGCAGTTTTGCCAGCTCGCTCTCCGGGGTGAGATTCTCTGCATACTGGGGCACCAGAGCCGCGCCCTGGCGTCGGTCTATGGGTTGCAGCACTTTATATTTGTAGAGCACCGGCCCCTTGCGCACCTGCAGAATATCTCCCGCCTTAACCTCGCGGGAAGGTTTGGCATCCTGTCCGTTCACGGTAATCTTGCCGCCGCGGCACGCGTCGGTGGCGTCGCTGCGGGTCTTGAAAGCTCTGATGGACCACAAATATTTGTCCAGGCGGGTGGAATCGGCCATAACTATTTCTCTAAATATTCGTCTTTATCTTCTTCCATCTTGCGGATGTGAATCTCCAGCAAGGTGGTGTTTTGCGCAGAGGGTTCAAGGCGCCAGGCCCCCATTGCCGCAGGCATCAAAAAGGTGTCGCCGGCCGCAACCGCTTCTTCGCCCCCTTCCCAGCCGACGCGGGCCGCGCCCGACACGCACATATAAATAACGAAACTGTTAAAGCTGTCGCTGTCAGCCTCGTACCGCTCCTTGAGATTCAGCACGCTTATTGTGAAATATTTGTTGTCACACACCACGCCGCTGGCCATCTTGCCCGGCACGAACAACTCCGTGGCTTTGTATTTCTCATAATCAATGCAGTCTATGGCCTCGTCCAGGTGAATTGCCCTGCGGGTCGCCGGATTGTTCTCGTAGCCCCAGTCGTAGAGGCGCAGAGTGGCGTCGCTGTTCTCCTGGATCTCCGCTATAACGATGCCGCCCTCAGCCGCGTGCACGGTGCCCGCCTTTATGTAGAAGCAGTCGCCCGGTTGCGGGTGGTAGATGTTCATAAGTTCCGGAACAGTCTCGTCCTTGCACTTGGCATAGAATTCTGCGGCACTGCTGTCGCGGTTAAGGCCCATATAGATTTTTGCGTCCGGTTTAGCATCCACCACATACCAGAATTCGTTCTTGCCCAGGCAGTCGTAACGCTCCGCAGCCACCTCGTCGGTCGGGTGAACCTGCACCGAAAGACGCCCCTCTACATTGAGGTATTTGAGCAGCAGAGGGAACTGGTTGCCAAAGTATTCGTAAATATTGTCGCCCACAAGATCGCCCAGGTAGGTCTCCAAAATGGAATAGAGGTCGTTCCCGGCCAGAAAGCCGTTAATAATGGGGCTGCTGGCATCCTCGCCCGCCTCATAGAGCTCGAACGACTCGCCTATACTGTCCATATCTACGCCCGCCTCCTGCTGGCTTGGCGCCGGTTTCTTACCTAACTTTTTTGCCAGTGCGTCACCGCCCCAGCGCTTCTCCACCATCAACGGGGCGAATCTCAAAGGATACAGAGCTCTGTTCATTTTTGTAATTGCGATAAATAATATAAATCACGCCCGCCACAATAACCGCGCCAGCAATCAAGAAAAGTGCATACCCGGGCTGGGGGATTATTGAAGCATATGTAGCCTCCATAGGCAGGTCGGGGAAGATGTACATCATTGCCTGAGAAAGGGTGTTGTTCACAAAATGGATGGCGATGGTGGTCCAAAGGCTGTGAGTTTTGTAATAAATCCAGCCCATAAAGATGCCCAGCCCGAAAGCTGTTATGCCCTGCTGCAGATTGCCGTGCAGCAGCGCAAAAATAAAGGCAGAAAAAACTATGGCGAACCACGGCTTTCCGCGCGATAGCAGACCGCGGCAAATAATGCCCCTGCAGAGCAGTTCCTCGCACAGCGGCGCCAATATCGACACAGAAATAAAGGTGTCCACCGGGCGGGATGTATCCAGCATCTTTTCGAACACTTCCTTCATAAAGTCCGACATCGGGAACAGGCTGGTTACGGGCTCCAGGAGGGCGCCCAGGAAGGGTGTAGCCAGAATCACCAGCAGAAACACGGGCAGCATACTTTTGAAGCCGCCGCTGCGCGGTTCATCCACCGGCACGTAGCCCAAACCGCGGGCTGCGTTGCGCTTGTGGGCTATGTAGGCCCAAAGCAGCGGCACTACCATACTCACCGCATACATAAGTGCTGTAGACTTGACATTAAAAATCATAAGGGGTGAGGCCAGCAGCGAACCCGCGAAAAACACCACCACAAGTATCAGGCTTTGGCCCCAATCGGGCAAATAATGCTTCATATTGTTGTATATTTTAATTCAAAATTAATAATTTTGTCTTAATGTCCATTTTTACAAAAGCAAAGGAAAGGTTTACAGAGCTAAAAAGCAAGAGCGCTCTGGTGCGCATCGTTACGAATAAATATTTCATAGCGACGTTGGTATTTGTTTTGCTGATACTTTTCAACAGCCGCACCAGCCTGACTCAGATGCTTCGCAGTATGTCCACCATCCGGAGCCAGCGCAAGCAGGAAATGTACTACCGTGAGGCAATTAAAGCCACCGACGAAAGAATTAAACAATTAACCTCCAACAAAGATACCCTCGAGATGTTTGCCCGCGAGAATTATTATTTCCAGGAAGACGGCGAGGATGTTTACATTGTAGAAAAAGAAAACAAATAGATTATGAAGCGATTTTTAAAATCATTGGCAATGTTTTTGGCAATCGTGGCGATTGCCGCATCTTGCGAAAAGAATATCGAACCGGAAAACCCGGACGAGCCCAGCGCAGAAGAAAAGGCCCGGCGCAATGCCATAGAGAAGGCCCAGAAATACCTCAGGGACGATATTTTCAAGACCTATTACTATTGGTACGACCAGATGAACAGCATTGCGGCCAGCTATAAGACCGACATTTACAATTTTTTTGACAAACTGCTTGTCAAGAAAGACCGTTGGAGTTGGATGATGGACGGCCCCAGCTACATTGCAGATGAATCGGGCGTGGTATACGGCACCTACGGCGTGAGCCTCGGACAGCTCAGGGACCCCTCCGACCCCAGGAAAGTACTGGACTATGACATCGCCGTGCGGTTCGTATATCCCGGCTCTCCCTTCGAGAAAGAGGGGGTGAAGCGCGGCTGGATTCTTAACGCAATCGACGACAAATCCGTGGACAACTGGCTCTCCAGCGAGGAGGGTGCCGAAGCGTTCAACGACCTGCTGAACTACCCCAGCACCACCGAGGCCCACAAGTTCGGCTTTATTGACAACGACGGCGAGTATAAAACCTTCTCCCTGAAGGCCGCCGAGACCCTCACCACCAGGCCCTGCCTGGCCAAGGCCATCTTCACCGCAGAAGACTACCCCGGCCTGAAAGAGAAAGTCGGATATTTCAACTATTTGAGTTTCAAGGCCGACAATGATGCAAGCGGCAAGAATATGCTGGAAGACATCACCGAGCCTATGCAGTATTTCAAAGAGAACGGTGTAAAGACCCTTATAGTGGACCTGCGCTACAATGGCGGCGGCGACTCCCGCGCCAGCGACCTGCTGGTGAGCTACCTCGCCCCCAAGAGCGCACGCGGCAAGATATACGTAAAACGTACCCACAACAAACTGTGCTCTTCTTTGAACCAGACCCAGACCATCGACGCCCCCCTCGACGTAATATCCGCTTTGGAAAAGGAAGATAAGATTTCCTTCTCCTGCAAGCCCGATTCTCCCGAGTTCGAGCACCTTTACTTTATTACCGGCTACGGCAGCGCATCGGCCTCCGAAATGAGCCTCAACGGCCTCAAGCCCCTTGCTGACGTGCACCACGTGGGCGGCGTGACCTACGGCAAGCCCAACGGTATGTATGTGTTCCTATATCCTTACGAGCAGAAGCACAGGACCGCATACGACAGAGGCGACTACAGCGCCCTCGAATATGTGTTCCTCCCCATCTGCTTCTACAATATGAACGGCCAGGGCACTGAGATTCCCGACACCGGTATGGTTCCGGATGATATCCGCTACGACGATATTTTCAATGACTTCGGCCCGGGAGAGGGCAATATCGCCGCCTGCCTGCACCACATTGTAAACGGCACCTATCCAGCTGCAACGTCGCCCAAGTCAAGAGCGTCCGTACAAAACGCAAAACGGGTAAAAATTGCCCTTACACCAGAAGAAATCGACCAGAATTACGGCAAATACACCGTAAAACCCCGTTTTTTTGAAAAATAATTTGCTTTTTTTAGGAAATTGGTCTAATTTCACGAAAAATAAAATTCAAACATCTAATTATTAACCAAATAACTAATCATCATCATGAAAAAGCTCGTTGAACAGATCAATGCTGAAATCGAATTGTTCCAGAAGAATGCTGCTGCACAGGTAGAGAAAGGTAACAAAGCTGCAGGCACCCGCGCCCGCAAAGCTGCCCTCAACCTCAGCAAACTTATGAAGGAGTTCCGCAAAGCATCTGTTGAGGCTGCCAAATAATTGAGGCATACCTTAATAAAAAAGAATCGGTCAAGCTTTTGACCGATTCTTTTTTTTGGAGTATCTTCGTGGATAACTATGGACAGCAGCTGGCTGATATATGCACTGGGATTTCTGGCACAGGGGCTCTTCTCTGCCAGGATGATTGTACAGTGGATTATATCGGAAAAAGAGAAGAAAGTCACCTCCCCCACCATCTACTGGGTGCTGAGTTTGGTCGCGTCGCTGCTGTTTTTCATATACGGCTGGCTGCGGCAAGATTTCGCCATAATGCTTGGGCAGGTCATCAGCTATTACATATATATGTGGAACCTCCGCACCAAGGGGGTGTGGCACGGCATTTCAGGCGCCGTCCGCTACCCGGTGCTCATAGTTTTAATGCTGCTGCCGGTGGTGGGCATAAGCTTTATGCTGCTGCACGAGGCCACCATAGACCGGCTGTTCCACAACGAAGGCATACCCGCCTGGCTAATTATTTTTGGCTCTCTCGGTCAGATTATTTTCACATTCCGATTTATATATCAATATTTGTACTCCCGTGCAAGGGGGGAATCTTTGCTGCCGGCCGGTTTCTGGATAATAAGCCTGGTCGGGTCGGCGGTGATTGTGACCTACGGCTTCATACGGCACGACTGGGTGCTGTGCATAGGGCAGTCGGTCGGGTTCTTCACCTACACGCGCAACCTTATTATTGCAGCAAAACACCATGAGACTACCACAGGCGGAGCTGGAGCTTAGCAGAAGCGCAGCCTTGCACAATTTCAAATATTTCAAGAGTCTTTTGAAGGACTCCACCAAGATTCTGGTTCTTGTAAAATCCAATTCGTACGGCCACGGCGGCGTGGAGTTCGCACGCCTTATGCTGGACGCCGGCGCCGATTACCTGGGCATCGCCACTCTGCAGGAGGGTGTCAAACTGCGCCGTGCCGGCATAGGCGCCCCGATACTGGCCCTCTCCACCGGCTGTGACTGTTTCTCCGACATTATCCAGTACGATCTGGAGCCGGGCATCCCATCTGTGGAGTATCTCAAGAAACTTACTCTGATTCTCAAGACCCTGGGCATCAAAAAGTATCCCATCCACATAAAACTGGACACCGGAATGCACCGGCTGGGCTTCGAGAAAGAAGAAATTGCCGAACTTAAAAAGATGCTCGACGGCTGTGAAGAGGTCGAGGTCAAGTCTATTTATTCCCACCTGGCGGCCGCCGACGAGCCGCAGTGGGACAATTTCACCCTCGGGCAAATCAAACTCTTCACGGAACTGGCCGACGATATAGAATCCGGCCTCGGCTACAAGCCTATGCGCCACATTCTGAATTCGGCCGGAAGCGAACGGTTCACTCAATATCAGATGGATATGGTGCGCATCGGCATCGGGATGTACGGCATAAGTGCGGTGGACAGCAGCCGCCTCAAACCCGTGGCCTCTCTCAAGTGCCCCATCCTCCAAATCAAGGAGATAAGAGAAGGGACTATCGGCTACGGCCGTCACGGGCACCTGACCCACATTCCCAGCAAGATTGCCACCGTCCGCATAGGCTACGGCGACGGCATCGACCGCCGTCTGGGCTACGGCAACGCCTCGTTTATGGTCAACGGTCATCTTGCCCCCACCATCGGCAGCATCTGTATGGATATGTGTATGCTGGACATCACCGGCATCGAGGCCCGCGTGGGCGACAT
>JAFZYD010000057.1 GCA_017616475.1 Bacteroidales bacterium | reverse complement strand
CTCGAAGCGGGCGAAACTCCGCACTCCAATCACATCGCAGTAACTTCCCATCACCGGAATGGCCTCCAGTATGTGCTCGCTCTTGTCGCCGTCCATAATCACGCCGCGCTCCGTCTCGAGTTTCCACGCGCCTTGGTTGATGTCCAGCACAATCACGTTCATACCGAGGTTCAGGCCCGCTTTCTGGGTGCTCAGACGGGTGCGGAGGCTGGAGTTGAAGAAAACCATCAGCAGGGTTTTGTTCTTGCCCAGCGCCTGGTCTGCAAAGGGGTTCTCCTTTACATATTTTGCCTTTGCCAGCGCCTCTTGGAGGTTGCCTATATCTTTTACGTTGGTAAAATGTCTCATATTGCTACTTGGTTAATTCATTGAAACTTGCCACGAACTGCCCGCATTCCGCCGCGGTTATGCACAGCGGCGGGAGGAGGCGTATTACGGATGCCCCGGCACCGCCGGTAAAGATGTGCTTTTCGAAGAGCAACCGGTCGCGCAGGGTCTCGTAACCGTCTTTCAGTTCGATGCCAATCATAAGGCCGCGGCCGCGCAACTGCTTGACCGCTTTGTTGCCCTTGAGGCTCTCCATAAGGAACTTGCCTTGTTCGGCTGCGTTCTGCATCAGGTTCTCGGCTTTCATTATGTCCAGCACGGCGATGGCAGCCGTGCAGGCGAGGTGGTTGCCGCCAAAGGTGGTGCCAAGCATACCGTAAGTTGCTGCTATCGAGGGGTTTATTATAATGCCACCTATGGGGAAGCCGTTGCCCATACCTTTGGCCATAGATATAATGTCGGCCTTTACGCCGCAGGCCTGATGGGCGTAGAAACGGCCGGTGCGGCCGTATCCGCTCTGGACTTCGTCCATAATGAGCAGGCTGCCGGTGGCGTCACAGGCGGCGCGGGCTGCGGCCAGGAATTCGGCCGTCGGTTCCCAGATGCCGGCCACGCCCTGGATGCCCTCAATTATTACTGCGGCGAATTCTTTCGTGGCGAGTTTGGCCTCCAGAGCGGCGGTGTCGTTCAAAGGGATGAACTCCACGTTGCCGGTCCTGTTGAAAGGAGCCTGGATCTTGGGGTTGTCGGTCACCGCAACTGCGCCGCTGGTGCGGCCGTGGAAAGCCTTGCCGCAGGCGAGAATCTTGCTGCGTCCTGTTACGAACGAGGCAAGCTTCATTGCATTTTCATTGGCCTCGGCGCCGCTGTTCACCAGAAACAAATTGTAATCCGGGTAACCGCACATTTCGCCAAGTTTGGCGGCCAGGGTGGTCTGCAGCGAATTCTCTACCGCGTTGGAGTAGAAGCCGAGTTTGCCGGCCTGTTCCGTGAGCGCCTTGACGTAGTGCGGGTGGCAGTGCCCTACGGAGATAACCGCGTGGCCGCCGTAAAGGTCCAGATATTCAATCCCTTTCGAATCCCAAACCCGGCACCCGAGCCCCTTGACGGGCTCTATGGGCCACAGTTTATATGTCTTGAAAAGATCCATTTTAAAAAGCGTTGGCTTTGAGCTTCAGGGCCGTGGTGCGCTCCAGTCCGAACATCAGGTTCATATTCTCCACCGCCTGGCCGCTGGCCCCCTTTAGCAGATTGTCTATAATTGATGTGATGTGCAAATAGCCGTTGTAGCTTTCGACGTGCAGCAGGCACTTGTTAGTGTTAACCACCTCCTTGAGGCTGACGGGGGTGTCGCTCACAAATACGAACGGAGAGCCTTTGTAATATTCCTTATAGATGGCGGCTGCCTCATCGGCGCCGGTGCCGCACTTGAAGTAGATGCTGGCAAAGATACCGCGCGCAAAGTCGCCGCGCACCGGCACAAAATTCACCGTCTGCGGCTGGCCGCTCAGGGTTTTGAGAGTGTTGCCGATTTCCTCCAGATGCTGGTGAGAGAAGGGCTTGTACACCGATATGTTGTTGTCCCGCCAGGGAAAGTGGCTCGTTTCGGAGAGTTTGCGGCCCGCGCCGGTGGCGCCGGTTATGGCGGTCACGTGAATCTCGCCCTCAATAATCTTGAGCGCAGCGGCGGGTGCCAGGCCCAGCTGTATGCTGGTGGCAAAGCAGCCCGGATTGGCCAGATAGTCGCAGCCCTCGATCTGGCTCTTGAAAACGTCGGTGAGGCCGTACACGAAATGTTTGCCGTCAAAGTCCGGGTCGTTGCGGAAATCCTGCCCCAGGTCAATTATCTTGCAGCCTTCCGGCAGGGTGTGGGTGCCCAGAAACTCCCGTGACAGGCCGTGGCCCAGGCATAGGAACACCACGTCGGGGCTGCCGGGGTTGTCGGTGAAAACAAGGTCGGTGTCGCCCAGCAGGTCGCGGTGGAAATCGGTGACCGGCCGGCCTGCGCTGGTGGTGCTCATCACCGAAATAATCTCCACCCCGGGGTGGTTTGTGAGTATCCGCAGCAGTTCGCCGGCAGTGTAGCCGGTGCCGCCCGCAATAGCCACTTTTATCTTGTCGGTCGCCATTATATCAGTTCGTCGTTATGTGTTCCGTAATAAACTCTCAGAGGGGTGGAGGTTACCTTGATGAAGCCCTTGGCGTCTTCGGCAGTCCATCCTTTCTGGGTTTCGCCGTATTCGCCGAGTTTGGATTTGAGCAGGTCGTTCTCCGAATCTACGCCCACGGTTTCGAAGCCGTAGGGGTGCAGGTTAAGGGTTACCGTGCCGGTCACGTTGCGCTGGCTGCTTTCCAACATAGCCTCTATGTCGCGCATTACCGGCTCCAGGTACTGGCTCTCGTGCAGGAACATACCGTACCAGTTGGCCACCTGGTCCTTCCAGTACTGCTGCCACTTGGAGAGGGTGAATTTCTCCAGGAACTTGTGCGCGCCAATAATAATCATAGGTGCGGCGGCCTCGAAACCGACGCGGCCCTTTATGCCTATTATAGTGTCGCCAACGTGCATATCGCGGCCTATGCCGTAGGCGCATCCAATCTCCTCAATCGCCTGGATAGCAGCAATTTTGTCGTCATATTTCTTGCCGTTCACGGCGCATATCTCGCCCTCCTTGAATTCTATGGCAAGGGTTTCGCCGCCGGTCTTGGTCACCTGCTTGAGATAGGCGCTCTCCGGCAGACCCTGCTTGCTGTCAAGTATCTCGCCGCCGCATATGGAGGTGCCCCAGATGCCGACGTTGTAAGAATACTTGAGCTTGGCGAAATCGGCGTTGAAGCCGTGGGCGTTGAGGTAATCCACCTCCTCCTTGCGGGTCAGGTTGCCGTCGCGGGTAAGGGTGATTATCTCCATATCGGGGCACATCACCAAAAAGGTCATATCGAACCGCACCTGGTCGTTGCCGGCGCCGGTGCTTCCGTGGGCTATGGCGTCCGCGCCAATCTCCTTGGCATACTTGGCGATGGCCATCCCTTGGAAAATGCGTTCCGAAGAGACGCTGATGGGGTAGGTGCCGTTGCGAAGTACATTGCCCCAAATCATATATTTGAGGCTCTTGGCGTAATATTCCTGGGTTACGTCCAGGGTTACATATTTGGTTGCGCCCAGCTTGTAGGCGTTCTCTTCGTTGGTTTTGAGCTGCTCGGGGCTGAAGCCGCCGGTGTTTGCGCACGCCGCGTGCACTTCATAACCCTTTTCCTTTGCCAGATACATCACGGTGTAGGAGGTATCCAGACCGCCGCTGAAAGCGACAACAACTTTTTTCTTGCTCATATTATCTGTTAGTGTTTTTATTCGACATTAATTTTTATGTGTTCCCGGGGGTCGTACAGCAGGCCGGTGCAGATGCACCGCTCGTAGTTGTTTTCTTCCAGAATGTGGAAATTCTTGCACCCCTGGCATCCTTTCCAGAATTCTGTGTCGTGAGTCAGGTCCTGAAACGCGACGGGACGGAAGCCCAGCTCGTAGTTCATTTTCAAGACCGCCGGGCCGGTGGTGATGCTAAAAATTTTGGCGCCGGGGAAGAGCTCGCGCGAAAGGCGGAAGATGCGTTGCTTGATGCTCTTGGCAAGGCCGATGCCCCTGAACTCGTGGGCCACGATCAGGCCGGAGTTGGCCACGAACTGTTTGCCCTCCCAGCTCTCTATATATGAAAAGCCTGCGAAACGGTCGTCGTCGGTGACGGCAATCACCGCCTTGCCGGCGCGCATTTTCTCCGATATGTATTCCGGGCTGCGCTTGGCGATGCCGGTGCCGCGCTCCTTGGCGGAAACGGCTATCTCATCGCAGATTGCCTGTGCATATTTAGTGTGGCTTTCATCGGCCACCAATACAGAAATATTCATTGTACAAATGAATGATTATATAGTTTATTGGAATATGTAGTGGGATTCTGCTGTCCCGGAAAGATAAATGGATAAAGCCTGCGTGACAGGCGAGCTGAAATCGCCTCACTGGCTTAACGTCGGACACGAGTTAGAGAGAGTATTTGTGTTAGCATTTCCATTTCTGGGGCAAATGTACACTTTTTTTCATAATACAGCACGATGTAAAAAATATTTTTAAAAAGATTTGGAGGGAAAGAAAAGATGTGTATCTTTGCAGTCCCTTTCGGAAGAAGGGGGAAGTTGATTGAATTATTGGAAGACAAAAGTACAAGCAGAAAGAAGAGCAAGCGAAGATTCTTTTGAATTAT
>JAFZYD010000056.1 GCA_017616475.1 Bacteroidales bacterium | reverse complement strand
TTACGGCTGCTCACCACAATGCTCAGCTGGTCCTGGGGCTGGATAAGGATGCCCTGGTTCTCCTTCATATCCAGGGAGGTTTCGGCATCGATGTCCTGCAGATAGTCAATCTGCTGGTAGGTCTTGGGGCTGCAGCCCGCAATTACAATTACGGCCGCGATGGCCAGAATGTGTTTTAGTTTCATTTTATCGTTAGTTTTTGTTTTTGTCGGTTGGTTGGTCGCGCGTATGCACGTGTATGCACTTGCGCGTTCGTGCGTTCGCGCGTCCGTGCGTGCATAATGCGCTCGCGTGCGCGCGGGCGCGCACAATATAGTTGCTCCCCTCGCGCGGCCTTTTTTTTTGCGAGGCGCAAGGGAAACAACTTCTGCGCTGCGGCAAGCAGCCCCTATCCAAGGGCTAGGCCGCAGTTGTATGTGCTTCCACCGGCTCCAAAAGCCGGGGGTCTATATGTATCGTGGCCACCGCCACCACTCCGCTGATGGTAACCACCAGCCGCCGGTCCTTCTTGATGCGGCGCACGCGGCCTTCCAGCCCCTCGAAAGGGCCGGCCTTTACGCGCACCAACTGACCGGTGTGATATTTGGGGTCGTCGGGGCCAAGAATTTCGTAGGTATTTGGCGAGGCGCTGGTAACCAGTATGAACACCGCCATCTCCTGTTCGTCTATAGGGGCGGGCACCAGGCAGTCGTAGGTTTCTTCGCTGGAGAGGCGCTTGCGCTTTTCCGTATGTGTATAAACCACAAACCCGCCGCCCGCGGGGGCTTGTTTGCGCAGGGCCTCGAGGCCGGCCTCGCTGCAGTGCACAAACAACAGCGACTGCACATAAGGCTTGCCGTCCGGCTGCACGGGGTAGTAATATTCTATCCCGACACGGGTTAAATCTGCCCTGAGTTTCAGGACGTTACGGTAGAAGACCTTGAGTGCGTACCAGTGTATGTCTGTGCTCATTAAACTCTGGATACAATAATCACTCAAATTTAATAAAAAAAGTGACTCGCAGCAATAGCGAGCCACTTTTTTATGTGCTATTTTGTTTGCTTATTTGGTGACGCAAATTGTTACGCGGTTCTCTTCCGCCTCCGGAGCGACGCGAACGGTGTCGCCATAGTAGTCGGTGTTTATGCGGTCGGCTGCGATGCCTGCGTCCTTAAGTGCCTTAGCCACAACTTCTACGCGCCTCTTGGAGAGGTCCATATTACGTTTGTGATTGCCGGTTTCTTTGTCCGCATAAGCACTAAGATCGATGGTTGCATCGGGATACTTGTTAAGCACATCGATAAGGTGCTGAACCTTGGGCATTTCGCTGTCGCGCAGGTCGGCTTTGTCCAGCTCGAAGAATACGTGTTCGGTAACGAATCGGGCAGCCTCTGCAGCAGCTTTTTCTGCAGCTTCTGCAGCCAGGCGGTCAGCCTCTGCTTTCTCTGCAGCGAGACGCTCTGCCTCAAGACGGGCAGCCTCTGCCTCAGCAGCGAGGCGGGCGGCTTCTGCTTCTGCGGCAAGGCGTGCGGCCTCAGCCTCTGCAGCAGCCAGGGCGGCGGCAGCAGCGGCTATGCGCTTCTTGTTGGCGCCGATGTTGAACTTGAGACCTACGAGGGCTGCGATGTTGTCGTCCCAACGGAAAGGCTTTTTAATCAAGAGCACCTCGCCGCCGTAGTACAGACCGTCGTCGCCGTGATATTCATTGGCGCGGTCGGTGCCGGTGTCAGCAGCTGTAAGGGTGTTGAACTTGTTGTGCAGCGCGTTGTCCTGGAGCTCCAGAGTGAGATCCACCAGGTTGCTGAGGCGGAATTCCAAGCCGCCGCCCAAGCGGACAGCGGGGCCCAGGAAGGCCTCCTTGCTCTCTACCGGAAAGCGGTAGTTGAGGCCGGCTCCGGCAAAAATGTAAGGGCTCACGATGCGGGTGTCGACAAAGCGGAACATATTGAGAATGTCGAACTTAGCATCTACAGTGGCCTGTGCATAGCCAAAGCGGTGGATGGACATATGGTCCGGGCCCGGGAAGTTGCCGAAGGGGCCGCTGAGGGCTCCGCGGAGGGCGAACACCGGGGTGAATTCGTAACCGAGATTGAGCGATGCGTTGGGCAGGTTGAGGTGTTTTACCTTGTCCCAGCCGGCATAGCCCCACTCATTGGAAGAACTATACATAGCGCCTCCCTGGACCTCCAGATACCAGCCCGGGAAGAAAATGACTTGGGCGTTCACTGCAAAAGTAGTGAGAGCCGCAGCTGCAAAAATTGCAAGTAATCTCTTCATAATATTGTGTTTTTAGTATATTTTCTCAAAATGCAAATATATAATTTTTTCATAAGTATACCTAATTTTTTATTACATTTGCGATATGAAAAGTGACGTTAGGACATATCGGGTGGCAGATTTTTGCTTCACGGTAGAAAATATGCCGTTCGAACCGGACAATATGCTGCCGTTCATAGTTAGCGACGGCGATTGCGGGGAGAGGGTTTTTTCTTTGAAAGTTGTGCCGGAGCTCCCTGTTTGCGGCAAGGGCGGGCTGCTTTACAAAACCCCGGAGAAGCCCGGTTACCCCGTGTTCAACATCTATACGGTGGATGGCGGGTATTTATTTGAATATCAACCTGTTCCGGAGCGTCCCATTGCGGGCCGGATGGTGGTAAGCGAGGCCTTCGACGCCGCTTGCCTGGAGCTCACCGGCACTGCCGATTTGTATGCTATAAACAACTCCCTGATGCTGATGTTCTCCTTCTCCACCGCCCGCCGCGGCGCGCTGGAGATGCACGCTTCCGTGGCGGTGAACGGCGGCCGGGGCTATTTGTTCCTGGGTAAGAGCGGCACTGGCAAGAGCACCCACAGCCAGCTGTGGATCAAGCATTTGCCCGGCACCGAACTGCTCAACGACGACAACCCGGTGCTGCGCGTGATGCCGAGCGGCGAGGTGCGCGTTTATGGCACTCCGTGGAGCGGCAAAACCCCTTGCTACAAACAGCAGAACGCCCCTGTAGGGGCCATAGTGCACCTGCAGCAGGCGCCCCGCAACAAGATAACCAGGCAGTCCGTGCTGCAGGCATACGTTTCTCTCGTGGAGTCCTCCTCCGCTTTCCGCCCTTTCAAGGAGCTGGCGGACGGGTGGCACGCCACAATGGAGCGTTTGTGCGCCACAATACCTTTTTATCGGCTGGAATGCCTCCCGGACAGGGAAGCCGCCCTGCTTTGTTACAACACGGTAAATGGAGAACAGAATCCTGCCTAACGAGGTGCTCCTGGAGGAGGTCGGGGCGCTGCTGGCGGAGGGGCGCGAGGTCACTTTCACCCCTAAGGGGAACAGTATGCTCCCCTTTATACGCGGCGGCCGCGACAGCGTGACGCTCAAGAAGTTAGATACTGTGGAGGTGGGCGACATTGTGCTGGTTCGGCTGCCCGACTCCCGCTACGTTCTGCACCGCGCTTTCCGGCTGAGCGGCGAGAAGCTGGAGGTTATGGGCGACGGCAACCTTTCGGGCACGGAGAGTTGCACTCTGGCAGACGTTATGGGCACCGCGGTCAAGGTTAACGGCCGCAAGCCATCACGCGGGCGGCTGTGGCGCTGGCTGAAGCCTGTAAGGCGCTATTTATTAGGAATATACAGACGTTTAATATGAGAATAAAAGAAGGTTTTACAATCCGTCCCCTTTGCGGGGAACATATTGTTGTAGGAGAGGGCCTCTCGCAGGTCAATTTCAATAAAATGCTCTCCCTCAACGACTCCGCGGCCTATTTGTGGGAACAGGCGAGCGGCAAGGATTTCACTTGCGAAGACCTGGTGGCACTGCTGCTGGATCGCTACGAAGTTTCTGCGGAGCAGGCTATGGAAGATGTAAAGAAAATGGTTGCCATATGGCAGGAGCACGGGGTACTGGAATAAGCCCTGTCCATCAAGAATATCTGGACGTACTCCGCTCGGCCATCCGGGGGGAGGCGCCCGCGCGCATACCCGCCAATGTGGAGGAGGTGCTGGAAATCGCGAATCTGCACAAGACGCGGCCGCTGGTTCTGGACGCACTGCAAAAAGCTGGTTATCAGGTTAGTGACAGTGAGTGGACGGTTATTTACCGCACCTCGTCCGCCCACATAACCTTGAACCGCAAGCTGGCCGACCTGGTGACTTTTTTCAACAGGAAAGGGGTAAAGACGGTGCTGCTAAAGGGGCAGGGCGTCGCGGCAAATTATCCGCAGCCTATGGCGCGCGAATGCGGCGACATAGATTTGTATGTCGGGCCGCAGCAGTACGAGCGGGCCTGCGACGTTATGAAAGAGTATATTGCCGGCACCAACGTCACAAGGGAGGAACTTTCCAAAAAACACTTTGTTGTTTGCACAAACGGGGTGTACATAGAGCTTCACCAGTATTGCGACATTCTCAAGAACAGGCGTGAAGACGCATTTTTCCAAAGTCTCGCAGCTCCGGGGCTCAGCCAGAATCTGGTACCTATTGCTATAAATGATGTCACGGTTAACACCCCGGCGGACAGTTTCAACGCCTTCTTCATTTTCCAGCATATTTGGTATCACCTGGTGAACGGCGGCATTGGGATGCGCCAGATTTGCGACTGGACGCTGTTCCTGCACAGCCGCGCCGGGAGGCTTGACACCAGCGTGGTGGAAAAGGCCCTCACCTATTTGAAGCTGCGCAGCCCCTGGCAGGTATTCGGCTCTATAGCAGTAGATTACCTCGGCCTTCCCGCAGAGGAAATGCCGTTCTACGTACACGGGCAAAAAGATAAGGTTGCCACCCTGCTCTCCCTTATTCTCCAGGAAGGCAATTTTGGCTATGCGCTGTACGGGCTTGACAAGCGCCCCGACAACTTTGCGGAGGGCAAGTGGTTCTCTATGAAGGTCTATCTCAAACGCAACGCCATCTTTTACCGTTTGTTCCCGGAGAGGCGCCTTCTCATTATCCGCGACGGCATCTATGACCTTATTGACGGTACCCTGCGTGTAATAAGACACATCTTTGGCAAATGAGAAAACTCTCCGAATGCATAAAAGCCCTCTGGGGTATGTCGGCCACCCTGCGGTGGCGGCTGGTGGTGAGCATTGCGATAGGGCTGGTGCGCATTGCCGTGTCGCTCAGCTTTGTGTGGGCCAGCAAGCATCTGGTGGACATAGCCACCAAGGTGAGCGACGACTCTATGGGGCACGGCATCGCCATATTCATAGGCATTCTGGTGCTGCAAATTGCCAGCATTGTGTTTGGCAATTGGTGGTTCAACTATAACAGGGTCAAGGCGCAGAACCATATGCGCGAACAACTGTTCGGCCACGTGCTGCGCAGCCGCTGGGCTGGCCGCGAACGCTACCTTTCCGGCGACGTTGTGAACCGTCTGGAAGACGATATCCGCATCTCCGCCGACCTGCTGGTGGACTCTTTCCCCAGCGTGGTAATAACTCTGACTCAGCTAATTGCAGCGTCCGTATACCTGATGACCCTGGCCCCGAACCTGCTTTGGGTGCTTATTATTCTTATGGTGGCCGCGGTGGTCGGTTCGCGAATGTTTTTCAAACAGCTGCGCCGCCTTATGGCCAGGATTCGCGAGCGCGACGCCGAGGTGCAGCAGCTTATGCAGGAGAGTTTCCAGCACCGCGTGCTTATGCTCACCCTCACCGGCGTGGAGCGGGTTATGGAGCGCTTCGGCTGGCTGCAGACCGATATAGAAGATTTGACGCGCAAGCGCCTGAACTACAACGCGATGGCCCGCGGATTTATGCTGTTCGGCTTCCAGGCCGGACACGCCGCCGCCTTCCTTTGGGGCGTGTTCGGAATTGCCGCCGGCACAGTGACTTACGGTATGATGACCGCCTTCTTGCAGTTGGTGGGCCAGGTGCAGCGCCCCGTCGCCGACCTCGGCTCGCAGATCACCGCCCTTATCCGGGCCGTCACCTCCATAGACCGCCTTATGGACTTGGAAGAGCTTGAAGAAGAGCCCGACGTGGAGCCTATAGTGCTGCCGGGGGCGCCCGAGGTTGCAGTCGCCAATTTGACTTTTTCCTATCCCGACCTGCGCAAGCCGGTTTTGAAAGATTTCTCCTGCACTTTCGCTGCGGGTTCCTTTAACGTAATTGCCGGGCCCACGGGCGTCGGCAAGAGCACCCTTATAAACCTCATCCTGGGGCTTTTACAGCCCTCTGCAGGCACAGTTACCGTGGGCGGACAAACAGCCGGGGCCGCGCTGCGGAGCAACTTTATGTATGTACCGCAGGGGAATTCCCTTTTGAGCGGCACCATCCGCAGCAACCTTTTGCTTGCCAGCCCGTCTGCCGGTGAACAGGAAATGCGCGAGGCCCTGGAAACCGCAGAAGCCGGCTTTGTTTATGACCTGCCCGAGGGGCTCGACACCCCGTGCGGCGAGTCGGGCAGCGGCCTCTCCGAAGGCCAGGCACAGCGCATTGCAATTGCCCGCGCCCTCCTGCGTCCGGGCGGCATCCTTATCCTGGACGAATCCACATCTGCCCTCGACCCCGCCACCGAGGCCCGTATGCTGGAGAACATCCACAGCCGCAATCACGGCCAAAAGACAATTATCTTTATCTCCCACCGGGAGGCCGTGGTTCGCTTCGCCGATTCGGTGGTGGAGATTCCCGAATAGCTATTGTCGCAAAACAAGAATGCCCGGGCCTTTCGGCTCGGGCATTCTTGCGTTTAAGCTGTAGATGATTACTCCTCTACAAGCTTGTACAGATAGATGTCAGAGAGCTCATCGGTATTGAGGTCGTCTGCATACCTCTGATACTTCTGGCCTACTGCAGTCCAGTTGATGCCTGCCAGGGTGTTGAACTGCTCGTCGGTTGTGGTAGCCATCACCTTCTGTGCCAGACGGCCAAAGAAAGATGCGGTGCCGAATGCCTGGGCAATTCTCGGGAACTCGGTGTCAACCTTCTGCCAGTAGGCGATGAAGCCAGCCTTGCCGCCTTCGCCATAGCTGAACGAAGCTTTCAGGCGGTTGAACCACTCGGAAGAGGGAACGGGAACGTGAGCGGAGAAGCCATTGTCCTGAACATAGAAGCCAATGGGTTTGATCCAGCCGTAAGCCTTGTCGGAATCATAGCCCAGGGACTTGTCTGCAAAGTAGAAGTAATGGTTCTCGTATACATCCATCAGACGGGTGCTGCGGTCGATATCGCCAAGGTCGTATCCGTGCTCTGCGCACTCCTCTTTTGCTGCAACGCAAATCTTGTCGAATGCGTTGAGGGCGCTGGCCTTTGCACTTGCGCTCATACCGATTTCGCTTGCCACGAAGTCCATAACATCCTGGAACGAGAACTTAAGCTCGTGACCGCGGAGCTGGTTGCAGATGGCCTTGAAGTCGGTGGGGTCGAACGCTGCAGTGATGGTTGCCTCGCTGTTGGGGCCGAGAGCTACAACCACGGTGGGAGCATTCAAGTTGTGGAAAGAAGACTTGAGCAGCACGCTGCCGTTGCCTGTCTCGCCAAGCTCGGTGGTTGCCTGTATCCCGACTTCATCCTCAATCTCTACGGGGATTTTGAGGGTAGCGGGATCTTCGGGAGCAGAAACAGTCTGGTAGTTGTCGTTAACCAAAGTCTGGAACAACTGGCCGCGCATAGGAACAACCTCGCCAAAGGTGTGCTTGTCAGCAACCAGAGCTGCAGCTGCCTGTGCGTTCACCATAGTCTTCTCGAAGCTGAACAGCTTGTAGGTTGCGCCGTCCGGATAAACCAGGGCGTACTTGCCGCTTGTCAGCTGATCTGTGCTGGTGACCTTCTCCCAGTAGTTGAAAGGATTTTCCTCTGCAAGTTCTGTGCGGATGGTTCTGTATTTACCAACAGCCAGGGCATTCTGAGCCAGTGAAGTGCTGGTATATACCCTGCCGTCTGCAGTTTTAATCTTGACTACAACGTTGCAGGCGTCAAAGGGGTTGACAGCGACATACGCATTCAACTCACCGTCTGTAACGCTGAAACTGTCAAGACCGAGGGTAATAGTGTCTGACATAGTGACCGGGGTGAAAGTAGCAGGGTCGACAGACATATTTACCTTGCCGTCCAATGCGAAAACAGGACTGTCGGCAATGAGCTGCAACTCGGTGACAGTCATAGTCTTGGGGACTGTAAGGAAGAACCTGATCCAACTGGAAAGATGGTGGTATGCGAAATGGGTGAGGCCATTAGTGCAAGTCGAAGAAGAATACACATATGTGTACTCAGCAACGTGATCTGCAACACCGTCGGCAGTCTGCACCTGACCTTCATAAGAGTGGGTAAGCGCATTGAAATCGTCCCTCGGATTTGCAATGAGGGGGAAAGATGAATAATACGTCATCCCCTCAGTCAGGGTGAAACCACCGCCATCGAATGTAGCGCTTTTGCCATCGGTTACGGTAACCTTGTAAACAAGCAGGGTTCCAACCTCAGACCAGATGTTGATGCGGTCACCGACTTCGAAACGAAGGTTCATTTCGGCCACAGGGAACTTTGCCTTTGTGGCGGGATCATCGTCCGAAACAAACTCGGGAAGTGTACCTGTCACGCCGCGGACGGATGATGCATCAGGCTTTTCTGCGGGTGTGCAGGCAAACAAAAAGAAAACACTGTACAATAATGTACAAAGCAAACACTTTTTCATATACTCAATTGATATTATAATCTTATTAAAATTAGCCTTCGCCTGTATCATCTATCGAGCCGGTTACTACTTGCATAACAGCAGCGTCTGTTCCAAGTTCAACGACCTTCACTCTGGGGATTTGATACTCGTTTTTCATAGTGAAATAATGTATAATTAGTTACTAAACAATTCGTTATAGTCTGTAAAAGTGACCTGCCTAGTAGCTTTCTTGTATATCCAAATTGCTTCGGGCACAGGCCAGTTGCAAAGGTAATAATTTCTTATCATAAAGCAACTTTTCATTGTAGTTTCTCCATCATAAGTTGTAACTTCCGTGCCGCAGAAGCCAATTATGGTGTAGGCGCCGGTGGCGCGGTCCGCCCCGGAGTGGATATCCTTGGGAGGCACTGCGGCCACAAATTGCGACCCCTTGCTTATGTAGAATACGTCCACCAGGCCGTCAATGGATTCCTGGGTAACCTTGCCCAACAGCGTGAAAGAGTTGTCGGCAGCGGGGTTCAGGTAGCAATTTGTAAAATTGACCGGAGTGGACTGAGCGCCGGAGTGCCTGTAGCACAGGTCAAACGATGTGGTCTTGCCCAGGGCGCTGTCGGAACTGGTGGCGACAGTGAACGCATAGGCGTCGTCCGGATTCAGGATGACCTCGGCTGCGCCGGGGCCGAACTGCAAACCGTTGTCGTTGAATGCGTTGCGGAAGCAGTAGAGCACATAGTGGCTCATAAAGATGGGGGCCGAGCTGCCGGTTTTCCAGGATGCCAGCTTGGAAGAAAGGCCCACCTCGGTGCCGCCGGCAAACTTGTCTACCAGGGGCTGTCCGGTGCTTATGAACACATCGGTCTTGTCGGTGTCGAACACTCGGTAGCCGGTTGCGGACGCAGCGGTGTTCTTAACCAGCAGGTACTTGTCGTTGTTGCCGGTGAAATCGTCCGCCGATTTAACGCGCCAATAGCCCTTGACGCTTGTAGTGTAATTGTCCAGATTTTTCACGCCGGTGGCGGAAATGGTGTTCCGCTGCAGCCGGACCTTGTTTTTGGCCTCTTTGTAATCTTTTGAGAAACGGTTGCCGTCGCTGTCGGTGAATACAATTCTGTAGCCGCTGGAAAGGTTTACCGGAGCTATTACAAGGTAATAATCTGTATTAGGGAGAATGTTGCCGGTTAGTTCCACATAGTTGGGGCCTGTGTGGCTCACGGCGGCAGTCTTTACATCGGTCACCACCCCGTCGCTCACCGTGGGGGTGAGGGCGACGCGCCCTGAAACTATGGAGCCGTCCAGCGCCATAAAGGTGATTTTGGTCACTTTCGCCGTGGTGAGCGTGGTCTTGTAGCTTACCTTGACGTAAGAAACTGCGTTCTTGAAATAG
>JAFZYD010000055.1 GCA_017616475.1 Bacteroidales bacterium | reverse complement strand
TTGCCCGAGAAGGCGCCGCCACCATGGGCGCCGCGACCACCGTAGGTATCCACAATAATCTTGCGCCCGGTGAGGCCAGTGTCGCCGGCGGGGCCGCCAATCACAAACTTGCCGGTGGGGTTCACGTGCAGTATGTAGTCGCCCTTGAAGAGCGCCGCCGTAACGGGGCGCAGGGTCGCGATAAGGCGCGGGATTAGGATGCTTTCCACATCGCTGCGGATGCGCGCCGCCATAGCTTCATCGCTGTCGAATTCGTCGTGCTGGGTGGAGAGCACAATGGTGTGCACGCGCAGGGGCTTGCGGGTTTCCCCGTCGTATTCAATGGTATACTGGGTTTTTGCATCGGGGCGCAGGTAGGGCATGGGGGAGCCGGCCTCCCGGCGGATGGCCGCCAGAACCTGCAGCGTGCGGTGGGCCAGCATCACCGGCAGCGGCATATATTCGTCGCCGTCGCGGCTCGCATAGCCGAACATTATGCCCTGGTCGCCGGCGCCCTGCTCGTCTTCGGTGGCGCGGTCTACGCCGCGGGCAATGTCGCCGCTCTGCTCGTGGAGCGCCAGCAGCACGCTGCAGGAGCTTCCGTCAAAGCCATATTCGCTCTTGGTGTAGCCTATGCGGTTTATGGTGTCGCGGGCTACCTTTTCTATATCGACATACGCGCTGCTGGCGGCCTCTCCGCCAACCAGCGCCAGGCCGGTGGTCACAAAGGTCTCGCACGCCACGTGGCTGGCCGCGTCGCGCCTCAAAAACTCGTCTAAAACTGCATCGGAAATCTGGTCCGCTACTTTGTCGGGATGCCCTTCGCTCACCGACTCGGATGTAAAGAGATAGTTCTTCTTCATAATTTTAGCATTTTTTAACGGTGGTTGCAAGCAATGACAAATCTGTCCACCCCGTATGTTATTCGGCGGCAAATGTATCACTTTTTTTGTAGAATATACCTTTCTGTTAACAATTTGTTAATTACCATATATAAAAAAAGACTAATTTCGTTGCCAGATCATATAAATACTACATAAATCATAAGTATCTATGAACCAACTGTTTAAACGACTCATCGCCCTTGTGGCGACGGTCTTTGTTGGTGTGGCGGCCTATGCACAGGTCACAACTTCGTCTATGAACGGTCTAATCACGGACCAGGACGGGGAGCCTTTGGCCGGCGCTGCCATAGTGGCTGTCCACACACCTTCAGGGACTCAGTATGCTACCGCGGCCAACACCGACGGCCGTTTTGTCATCAACGGTATGCGTACCGGCGGGCCTTACACTATCGAAGTTTCGTTCATCGGAATGGAGACCGTGGAGGTTACCGACGTTACCCTCAAACTTGGTGACCCGTACGAGCTCAACCTCCGTATGAAGAGCTCCGAAACGCTGGACGCAGTGTATGTGGTCAGCGACAAATCTTTCAACGCCACCAAGACGGGCGCAGGCGACCACTTTGGCAACACTGCCGTGCAGACTATGCCTACAGTGGACCGCAGCATCTACGACATTGTAAAGTACACCCCGCAGGCGACCGTCAACAAGAACGGCGGCATCTCCTTTGCCGGCAGCAACAACCGCTACAACAGCTTCCAGATTGACGGCGCAATAAGCAACGACGCCTTTGGTCTGGCAGCATCGGGCACCAACGGCGGCCAGGCGGGCGCAGACCCCATCTCCCTGGACGCAGTGGAAGAAATCCAGGTGGTAGTAGCTCCGTTTGACGTGCGCCAGAGCGGCTTTACCGGCGGTGCGATGAACGTCATCACCAAGTCCGGTACCAACAAGTTCAAAGGTTCGGCATACGGCTACTATATGAACGAAGATTTCATTGGCACCACCCCGGGCCCCCTCGCAGAGGGAGAAACCCGCACCAAATACGACGAGGAGCTCGTGGCCCGCGCCGGCTTTACCCTGGGCGGCCCCATAATCAAGAACAAACTCTTCTTCTTTGCCAGCGCCGAGTTCTACAAAAAGAGCTACCCCAGCGTGTATTTCCCCGGCACTGCATACCCCAACTACTTCAGCAACACCTCCGCAATAGGCGTGAATGGAGCCGAAGACTATAAGGAGGTAATCTTCCCCGTGGTCGTGAACGGCGTAACCACCAACCTTACCCGCGACGAATTCGTGGGAACCCACCTCAACCCCGCCCTGGCCCAGGCCATCCTGAACAAATACCAGAGCACCTACGCCCCGGGCGAAGGCTATGCAGAGAGCTTTGACCAGCACCAGAAGACCGATGTCAATATGAACGCCCTGCTGCGCCTGGACTGGAACATAAACACCAACAACAAACTTATGTTCCGCTACCAGTTCGCACACGGCAACTCCGACAAATACGGCAGCGGCAAGTATACATATTACTTCAACAACTCGTCGTACAATATGATTGACTACACCAACTCGTTCGTGCTCGAGCTCAACAGCCGCCTGAGCGAGATGGTGACCAACGAGGCCCGCGCCACCGCGGTGTTCGTGCGCGACCATCGTGAAATACCTTATCAAGGTGCGAACATCTACATTACCGGCGACACCTATACCATCAACCTTGGTACAGAGTATTCTTCCGGCCAGAATGCGATGCATTCCGACACTTATACTTTGACCGACAACCTCTCTATTCTTGCCGGCAAGCACAACATCACCCTGGGTACCCACAACGAGTTGTTCCGCTTCTACAACATCTACCGCCAGTATGCATTCGGCGAGTACAAATACACCAGCTTGGCGAACTTCTTTGCAGACAATGTAGATGAGTTCCTGTACAACTATGCCGACCCCGAGCTCACCGGCAGCCCTGTTTGGGGCGCCACCACCTGGGCAGCGCAGTTCGGCCTCTACGCACAGGACGAGTGGAAGCCCAACCGCGACTTCACCCTCACCTACGGCATCCGCGCCGATATGCCTGTGCTGCTCAACAGGCCCACCGAGAATGCCGGCTTCAATGCCTATGCAGAGGGCTTCAAGGATACCTTCCCCGAGCTTTACAACGCCCGCGTAGGCGAGATTCCCGCACCCACTGTGCTCCTCTCTCCCCGCGTAGGTTTCCGCTGGTATCTGGATGACGACCACACCGCCGTTCTCCGCGGCGGCGCAGGCCTGTTCACCGGCCGCGTGCCTTTCGTATGGCTCTCCAATGCATACAACAACAACGGTATGGAGGCCAAGAGCGTCAAAGTCAAGGGTGCAGCCCTCACAGAAGCTGCCGAAGCCAAGGGCGTAGGCATCTTCACCAGCGACCCTTACGAGAGGTTTATCAAGACCGGCGTGCTTGAGGCAAGCAACAGCGGTATGACCATCAACACAATGAACCGCAAGTTCAAATATCCCCAGGTGTTCCGCGTGAACCTCGGTTTTGACAAGACCTGGGACGGCGGCTGGACCTTCACCTTCGACGGTCTGTTCTCCAAGACTTTGAACAATATCTTCTTCCAGAACCTGGCCATCACCAGCAACAACAAGGTTTATCCCGTGAGCGCAGAGGCTGCCGCAGCCAACCCCAACGCACAGGCTCCCTACTACTCTACTATTTCCAGCGCATATTCCACTATCGTGGCGTTGAGCAACACCAACAAGGGCTACACCTACTCCCTTAGCGGCAAGTTGGAGAAATCGTTCGACTTCGGCCTCAACTTGATGGCATCCTACACCTGGGGCCACTCCTACAGCGTTAACGACGGCACCTCTTCCGTGGCTTATTCCAACTGGAGATACAACTACTCCGTGGACAGCAACGCCGCCGAACTCAGCTACGCTTTGTTCGACAGGCCTCACAAACTGATGGGCGTGATCTCCTACAACTCCAAGCCCTACCTGGCAGGCCGCCTGGCAACCAACATCTCGCTGACCTACACCGGACAGAGCGGCCAGCGCTACTGCTACACATACAACGAAGCCTCCGACTTCAACGGCGACGGCAGCGGCAACTCCAGCAACTCCGGCAACACCTTGATGTACATCCCTACAGAAGAGGAAGTTCCCCAGATGAGTTGGGCAAAAGCAGGCGACGCAGCCAAGTTCGAGAACTACATCCGCAACGATATGTATCTGCGTTCCCACCGCGGACAGTGGTCCGAGCGCTATGCCGGCCTGGCCCCCTTCGAGCATCATTTTGACCTGCACGTTGGTCAGGACTTCATATACAACCGCGCCCGCGGCAGCAAACTGCAGGTATTCGCCGACATTATGAACATCGGCAATATGATAAACCGCAACTGGGGCGTAGAATATGGCGGCGCCTACACCCTCCAGGCCCTCAAGGTTACCGGCGTGAGCAAAGACGCGAACGGCAACGCCACTCCTACCTATCAATATGAGCCCCGCACCCTCAGCTATAGCGACTTCTACTCCAGATGGCGCTGCCAGCTTGGTGCAAGAATCACATTCTAATTAAGGGAGGACACAGAATATGAAAAAGATTTACAGCATTATATTGACGACAGTCGTTTGTCTGGCAGCCTTTGCCGCTTGTACGCGCGACTATCCCGTGGGCGAAATGGCCCGCAACATCTCCCTTACTCCCGCAGCAGAACAGGTTGCTGCCGGCGGTCAGACTTTTGACGTAAATGTCACTGCCGACGGTGCCTGGGTTGCCGACACTCCCGACTGGATTACAGTTTCCCCCGCCAACGGCGAGGGCAGCCGCACCGTCAAGGTCACAGTCGCCCCCAACAACGGCGGTGAGCGCACCGACTTTGTTCAGTTCTACAGCGCCGTGGGCGATGTCTCCAACCTTTCCACCGTGCTCGAGAGCACTCCTCTGGCAGAGGTAGAGGTTAAACAGGCTGCCGGCGAAGGCCAGGGCGGCGACAACAACATCTCCATTGCAGACTATCTTGCACTCGGAGCCAACACCGACCCTTATACCATTACCGGCACAATTACCCGCGTTACCAGCACCAAGTACGGCAACTTTGACCTCACCGACGAGACTGGAACAATCTACGTCTACGGCCTTCTCAACGAAGATCTTGAGGCCCAGAAATGCTTTAAAGACAAGGAACTTGCCCTGGGCGACGTGCTCACCGTAAAGGCCAACACTCTCCAGTTCTATGAGAAGGATCAAATTTGGGAGATTGTGAACGCCGTTTACGTTTCCCACACCAAGTCCCTTTTTGATCTGGAGGACGATGTTGTGACCCTTCCCAAGGAGGGAGCGGACTTCGAAGTGAAGGCCGTTGTAAAGGGCGAGAACGTGAAGGCCGACTTCGATGCCGACTGGATCACCTTCAAGGGCGCTGAAAAGGATGGCGAAAATGTCACCCTGACATTCACCGCAGCCGAGAACCCCGGTTCTCCCCGCGCCGCAGTGATATCCCTCTCCACCACCACTGCCAAGGGCGAGAGCTCTGAAGTCGAGTTCACCGTGAACCAGGACGGCAGCATTATAACCGCCACCGTGGCCGAGGTGCTTGCGGCAGAAGACGACCCTCTGGTGCTCTATCGTGTGACGGGTTACATCTCCAAGGTGAACGCGTTCAACAAGGGCCGCTTCTACATAACCGACTACACCGGAACCATTTATGCTTTCGGCACCCGCATTTCCGAGGATTCCGACTCTTCCACCGACCTCACTCCGCTGGGCCTTGCAGAAGGCGACATTGTGACCGTTATCGGTTACAAGACCACCTATGTAAACGGCAGCAACCGCACCATCGAGATTGTTGGTTACGTTGAGGATTTCAAGAAGGTAGAGGAAGTTACCGTAGAAGAGTTCCTTGCCAAGGAGGTTTCTGCCGATAATTGGTACCGCCTCAAGGGCATCGTGACCAAGCCCACCGCAGAGGAGACCGCCGCCGGCAACAAGTTTGACCTTGCACAGTACGGCAACTTCCGTCTGGTGGACGAAACCGGCCGCGCTTATGTCTATGGCGTGCTCACCGGATACGGCCAGCCCAACAACAAACTGTTTGGCGAATTGGGCGTTGCAGAGGGCGACGAGATTGTGATTGTGGGCAACCGCGCCGCGTTCAAGGGGGCGCCGCAGGTGGGCAAGGCGTGGTATGTAAGCCACTCCACCCCCGCTCCCGTCGTGCCGGTCGAGGAAGGCCTTACTATTTCGGAGATTCTCGCCAAGGATGTCGACACCGATGTGGTTTCCGCTCCCAGCCTTGTAACCGCACTCACCTCCAGGGGCTTTATAGCCACCGACGGTGTCAAGTCGGTATATGTATATGCCCAGGGAACTGCCTTCAACGGCGTTGCCAAGGTGGGCGACAAGGTTAAATTCTCCGGCAAGAGGGGCGCATACAACGGCTTCCCCCAGATTTCGCCCGTAACTGCCCTCGAAGTTGTTTCCAGCGGCAACGAGGTGGTTTTCCCGGCAGAACGGGACATTACCTCGGAGGTGGAGACTTTCACCGCCAACGAGGCTGTGTACATTGCTCTTGAGGGTAAACTTAGCAAGTCCGGCAACTACTACAACATTATTCTTGACGGAACCACCGCAAAACAGGGCAGTCTGGTATATCCGGTGGCAGACCTGGGCGCAGACGCCCTCGACGGCAAGAAAATCAAGGTTAAGGGCTATTTCAACGGCTTCAGCGGCGGCGGCAAGTATATCAATATAATCGCCGCATCTGTCACCGAAGTGCAGTAACAGGATAATTATTTCCGCCAATAACGGGGCCGGGGTCTTTTACCAGACCTCGGCCTCTTTTTTGTAGAGTCGTATTCATAAATTTTGTATCTTTGATAGAAATCTACAGTCGATTCTTTTATAATGGATAAAAACAGATATTGTGTGATTATGGCGGGCGGCGTGGGCAGCCGTCTGTGGCCTCTTTCCCGGAACTCCCGGCCCAAACAATTCCTGGACCTGCTGCAGTGCGGCCGCTCTTTGCTGCAAATGACCATAGACCGCGCGGCGCGTTTCGTGCCCAAGGAGAACATTCTTATAGTGACGTCTGAAAAGTACAGCGCATTTATTGAGCAGCAGGCGCCCGGCATCCTGCAGGAGAACATCCTCTACGAGCCGTTCAAGCGCAACACCGCCCCCTGCATCGCATACGCCACCTATAAGCTGCTCAGCCGCAATCCGGACGCGGTCATCGCGGTGGTGCCGAGCGACCATATAATTACGGACGAATTCAGTTTTGTGGAGACAATGTCGGCCGTGATGGACTACACGGCGCAGCACGACCAGATATGCACCATAGGCATAAAACCTACCTTCCCCAACACCAACTTCGGTTACATCCAGTTCAACAAGGAGTTTCATACCGACGGGTTCCGCAAGGAGGGGTTTCAGGTGAAGACTTTCACAGAAAAGCCCAATTATGAGCTGGCCACGGTGTTCTACGAGAGCGGGGAGTTTTTGTGGAACGCCGGCATCTTCATTGCCAGCGCCCGTACCCTGCGGGAGGAGATGGAGCGCTACCTGCCGGAGATGACGGAGCTTTTTAACCCGCGCGACAAAAATGTGTATTATACCGCCGCAGAAAGGGATTTCATACAGAACAGCTACAATAATTCCCCCTCTATCTCAATAGACTACGGGGTGATGGAGAAGACGCGCAAGGCGTGGGTTTTCCCGGCCGATTTCGGCTGGAGCGACCTGGGCACCTGGGAGTCCATCTACGAGTATGCTTCTTTCAAGGACGCGGACGGCAATCTGGTGCACGCCAACGCCATTCTGGGCGAGGCCACGGGCAATATAGTCATCAGCAAGAACCAGGAGAAGCTTATGATTGTCAAGGGGTTGAAAGATTATATGGTGGTGGAGAGCGACAATGTTATTATGGTGTGCCCGCGCACGGACGATGCTGTGAAAGAGATAATGGTAGATTTAACGGCAGAGGACAAGGGCGAATATCTCTAAAAAAAATTATCTTTGCAGCCTAATTCTTTGGCAAGATGAACGAAACAATTATTGATGAGCTGTCTGCCCGCATTAAAGAGCTGCAGGCCAAGACAGAGCAGGAGATAGAAGATATCCGGGTCAAGTTGCTCGGCAAAAAAGGCGAGATAACCAAGCTTTTCGAGGAGTTCCGCACGGTGCCGGCAGAGCAGAAGCGCTTGTTCGGCCAACGGCTCAACGTGCTCAAAAACGAGGCCCAGCAGCGCCTGGCGGCGCTTCGCGACGGCCTTGGCGCCAGCGATTCGGCCGCTTCCGGCGAAGATCTTTCTATGCCGGGCGACGTGATGCAGCTGGGTGCGCGCCACCCTATTTCCATCACCCGCGAGGAGATTCTGTCCATCTACAAGAAGTTCGGTTATTCGGTGGCCGAGGGACCCGAGGTGGAGGACGACTGGCACGTGTTCGGCGCGCTCAATTTCCCGCCGGAGCACCCCGCCCGCGATATGCAGGACACTTTCTTCATCAATAATCAGACGGACAACAATATTCTGCTGCGCACGCACACTTCTTCCATTCAGGTGCGCACTATGGAGACGCAGCAGCTGCCGCTGCGCGTGGTTTGCCCTGGCCGCGTGTTCCGCAACGAGGCCATCAGCGCCCGCGCCCACTGCATTTTCCACCAGGTGGAGGGTCTGTATATAGATAAGAACGTTTCGTTCGCCGATCTCAAGCAGGCGGTGCTGCTGTTCGCGCAGGAGATGTTCGGCGCAGACACCCAGATCCGCCTCCGCCCGAGCTACTTCCCGTTCACGGAGCCCAGCGCCGAGGTGGACGTGAGCTGCAACATTTGCAAGGGCAAGGGTTGCAACATTTGCAAGGGGACCGGCTGGCTGGAGATTATGGGCTGCGGTATGGTGGACCCCAACGTGCTTGAGGCCAACGGCATAGACAGCAAGGTGTACAGCGGCTTCGCCTTTGGTATGGGCGTGGAGCGCATCGCAATGCTCAAGTGGCAGGTCAAGGACCTTCGCGAATACTTCGAGAACGACGTCCGCTTCCTTGGCGAATTCGCCACCGTCGTATAAAAAAATTTGCACGACAAATTTTTATTACTACATTTGCAGTCCCGTTCCGCGGAAATAGCTCAGTTGGTAGAGCACGACCTTGCCAAGGTCGGGGTCGCGAGTTCGAGTCTCGTTTTCCGCTCAATTTCTTTTTGTTTTAGCCGGACATTTGCTAAATTTGTATGCTGCAGATGTTTTTAATGGGCATCTTGCGTACATCAATAGCAGGTATGAAATTATCTTTACGCACCGGTATCCTCATTGCCTTTGGCGTCTTTATTATTCTTGCGCTGGGGGCATCGCAAATTGCACACGTTTTTTCATATAAAGCCCGTTTGGAAAAGGAATTGCAGATTTGCAGGACCGACCTGGAAGACGTCACCGCCAATCTGGAAAGATTGATTGACCAGGGGAAGGAGGCCGAAGGGCTTGCTTTCTTCGAAAATTTTTCTGCAGCAGAGAGCATTGGCGGATGGGACTGCTGCTACGTGCTATGCGACACCGCCGGGCAGGTCATCACTCCACAGTCCCTTGCCGGAAAACCGCTGGAATACAGCGTTTACCGGGAGCGTCCGGACGGTATTACGCTGGGCACTTTTGCCGGACACAAGGTGGCAATTATCCATTCCAAGGTCAGGTGGAGACCATATATGGTGTATGGACTGTACGACAAAGACTACATACTGGAAGACG